>CAXTCL010000071.1:0-16904 GCA_964242035.1 uncultured Acetobacteraceae bacterium
CGTATCCAAGGGGCTCATGTCCGCGCCTCCAATCCCGCTAATGCAACCCACACACTATAAAAACCAGCACGCCAGACGCTGCCAGCGACAGGAGCAAAAGTTTTTTGCTGCTTCTTTTCAAAAAAGAAGGCCTTGCTCGCTTGCCTCACCGAACCGGCTCCTGATCCGACTTGATGTAGGCAATAAGCTGGATAAGCTGCTCTTCAGGAATGATCCCGTTAAAGCTGGGCATCACCTGCTTGTAGCCGGCAATCAGATCATGGTCCGGGTTCAGTATCTTGTCGCGTAGATACGTGTCGTCCGCAATCAGCGTGCCGCCATCCGCCATAGGCACCGGCTTTTCGTACAGACCCGCCAGGGACGGCGCGCGCACCGTCGCCGCAGCACCGTGGCATCCTGTGCACCCATAGCTCGCAAATAGCCGCTTGCCATTGGCCGCCAGAGATTGCGTGGAGCCCGCCTGGTTGAGCCAGTTCTCGTAGTCGCCCGGCTTCATCACGTAGATCTGGCCGTCCATCACCGAGTGGTCGGTGCCGCAATACTCCGAGCAATATAGCCGGTAGGCGCCCGGCCGGTTGGCGGTGAACCAGACCTGCGTGTAGCGCCCTGGCAAGGTCTCCATCTGCACACGGAACGCCGGCAAATAGAGCGAGTGTATGACGTCCTGGCTGATCATGTTGATGATGACCGGCTGTCCGGTCGGCACGTGCAGGTCATTGATCTCCGCCTGCCCGCCGGGATGCTGAAACTTCCACATCCACTGCCTGCCGATGCCCTGTATAACCATGGCGTTCGCCGGCGGATGCTTGGCCACGTCGAACAGTTGCGCGCCCCAGGCAAAGAAGCCGAGCGTGAGGAAGAACGGTATCAGCATCCACGACATCTCGACCACCACGTTGCGGTCGGTCGGATTGCCACGGTCCACGTTCCGGTTTGCGCGATACACGAGCGCGAACCAGGTGATCGCAAGAAAGATCGGCACGGTCAGCAGGAGCGTCACCGCAGTGAACGCGCTTATCAGGTAATCCACATGCGTGGCCGCGCTGGAGGCCGCAGCGGGCCAGAGCAGCAGCGGATAATCGCCGGGGCTCGCGGGGCCGCTCATTGCGTGCGCTCCCGCGCTGGCTTGTCCGGTGCCGCGTGCGCATCCAGCGACTCGCCCGTCACCAGCGCCATCGCGCGATCGATCGGGATCTGCGCGGTGTCCGCATCCAGCCTGGCGTAGCCTTGCAGAAGCCTGTTCTGCCGCGCCTGCAGCCCCGCCAGCTCGGCAATCGGATCGGCCTGCAGATGCGGCAGAGGCGGGTCGATCTGCTCGCGCTGCAGCCTGGTCAGCCCGACCTCACGTGCGGCGTCGCGGTGATGCAGCACGTTGAGGTAGAACACCATCAACGCGATGCCGAACAGCGCGGAGCCGGCGAAAACCGCCATGATGCGGCCAAGCTGGCGCGCATTTGCGTCGTCTGTCTCGTAGCCGGCCTGCAGAGAAGCCGGGTCGATCGGTCCCTGGCTCGCCCCGCGCCCAACCTGCGGGCCAAACGGGTCCTCGCCTGCGGCCGCCATCCGCCGCGGCGCCAGCAGCCTGGCGCCTGCCAGGGCAGCCGCGGCACCGGCGAAGGCCGAGGCGATGCCGCGTGCGCGATCGGCTTTTCTCACGCCGGCACCTGCGCCGGCCGCCAGGCCCGCATGCTCACCCAGGCCAGGCCCGCCAAACCCGCAAACACCGCGACATCGAGGAAGGAGATAATAAACGAACCTCTCAGGGAAGGCGTCACCAGCCAGAAGATCTCGACGACATGGGCCACCAGCAGCAGCGCCGCCGCACCAGTGACGTAGCGGCGCACCGGGCCGGTCCCGAGCAGCGCCAGGCTGGCGGCCAGCCCGGCCACGCCCAGCCAGACAGCCATCACGCCGAGCGTATTTTCCCGGTGCAGGTACCAGACGATCTCCGCCGGCTTATCGGCTGACCAGATCACCAGATATTGGATCACGTGCAGGAAAGCCCATACGCCAGCAGCCAAGACCAGCAGCACCGGCGCGTTCGGCGGCACCTGCCGCACCAGAAGCAAAGCGGCCGATAACGCGATTCCCGACTGAACCGCCATCAAAAGCAGACCGAACCCGGCCGCATTGAGTCCGGGCGACAGCGAACTCACCCAGTCGGCAGCGGCCAGCGTGCCTATTACCACATGCAGCATCAGGCCGAAGCTGCATAGCCGGCCACGCGCACGCTTTTCCGGCGGACGCGAAACCGAGAGGCACAGCCAGGTCCAGATCGCCAGATAGATGACGCCACGCAGCCCGAACCAGACAGGCCTGAACCACGCGCCTGCGAAACCGCCGCCAGGATGCACAGCCCACGGATACAGCGAATGCGTGGCCAGCAGGACTGGCAATCCAAGCAGGGCGGCAGCCGGCATAAGAACCAGCATCCAGCGTAGGAACCCGTTCTGCGCAGACCCGCCTCGCCCCGCCAGTTCGGACCCCAGCACCAGTGGTAACGCGCCCACCGGCAACGACAAAAACACCAGCCAGGCCGCGAGGTAAGGCCCCATGATCGGCTTGCCGAAAACCGCCGCGCAAGCCAGCGCCACAACCACCACGCCTGCCGACGCGATCAGTCCGCGCCTCATGGCGCGCCACCCTGCGCCAGGCGCTGCCTGTCCTCCGGCGGAAGCTCCGCCACCGCCGCTGCCTGGCTCAACTGCAGCGCGCGTATGTACGACGCGATGGCCCAGCGATCCGCCGGCGGTACACGCGCGGCATAACTATACATCGCGCCGTGCCCATTGGTGATCGCGTCATACACCACCTGCGCGCGCGCCTTCATCAAACGCGGCGTGGTGAACGCAGGCGGATGCGGGAACCCGCGCTGCACGATCATGCCTTCGCCATTGCCGGAAGCCGCATGGCAGGGACTGCAGAAGATGTTGAACTCGGATTGTCCGCGCGCCAGCAGCGCCGTGGTGATCACGCGCGGCTGCGGCGCCGGCGTGTCCGGCTGTTCCTGCGCCAGCGTGCCAGGCACGGGTGGGCGCCACGCGGCGCCGTTCGGCGAGGCAGGGTCGCTGTCCCACTGCCTGATGCTACGCTGGGTGTACATGTCCTCCTTTTTGCAGGCGGACACTGCAAGGGACACGAAAGCGAACAAGGCAAGGCAAGCAGTTCTTTTTTTAAAAAAAGAACCAAAAAACTTTTGCTCCTGACGCCTGCATGAACCAAAATGCTCGTTCCACGCGAAATACGACTGCATCAGCCGCGTCAGGAACAAAAGTTTTTTGGTTCTTTTTTTCAAAAAAGAACTGTTTTCTTCCTTACTCACCTAGGCACCCGCGTAACCGTCAAAGCCGGCGCATCCAGCCCGGCAAAGGCCCGCTCCGCCGGCACGGGATCGAACTCGCCGGTATGCGCATGCGCCACGACAAAGAAGCGATCCTGCGTGGCGCGGCAGATTCCCGGGATGTTGAACGCAGGATGGTTCAGCCGCGGAAAGCGGTTCTGGATCAGCATGGCCGCCACCACCGCCATGCCGGCGCAAAGGCAGGCGAAGCTCGCCGTCGGCACCAGGAAAGCCGGCCAACTGAATCGCGGCCTGCCGCCGATGTCAAACACGTAGTCGTAGCCGGTGGCATACATGCACATGCCGAACATCGCGGCCCCGCCTGCAATCCCTGCCGCCCAGGCCCAGTTCACATGGCCCGCGCTCATGCCAAGTGCGGTCGCTGCGGCGGGGTTGGGCACAGGAGAATACGCGTCGATCCTGTAGCGGGAGTCATGGCGCAACACACGCGCGGCCGCCACCATGCCGTCGGCATCGGCAAACTCGCCAGCGACGCCCCAAAGCGGCGCGTCGTGCGCCGGCCAGGGTGGCGAGCCCTGCGGCCCGGCGCCGGTGCGCGTCACCAGGCCACGCTCGCCGAGCATGGACACCACCGGTAGCAGGCGCATGAACAGCAGCAGCAGGAACAGGAACAGCCCAGCGGAGCCAGCGAAGGTGGCCCACTCGAAAAACGTGATGTGCGTAGCCTGCGCTGCGGACGGCAGGTAGTCGTGCTGCAGCGTCGCCACGATAAGCGTGTAGTGGTCACCCCAGATGCCGGCGGCGGCCGCACCGCCCACCCAGGCAAGTATGCCGGGCCGGCTGCGGAAGCTCGGGATCAGGAACAGCAGCGGCGGCAGGAACCCAGCCGTGACAAGCATCCAGTAACTCCAGGCGACCGGCCCACCTGCACGCCGTCCCAGGGCCGCCATGTCCGCCGGGTCGCCGCCGAGCAATGTGGTAAAGTCCGTGGCCAGCTCGCAATAGATGTTCGCAGCGCACAGCATGAGAAGCAGCCAGGCCAGCACGCTGATGTGCCGCTCGGTGATCAGCGCCTCCAGCGCAAACACATGCCGTATGATCACCGTCAGCACAGAGAGCATGCCCACGCCGGCAAACACCGCTCCAACCAGGTAGGTGATCGGCAGCATCGTGTCGTGCCAGCCAGGCTCCACGGTGCCTGCAAACATCACGGACGCGCCGGTCTGCAACGCCACCACCACGAGCACGCCAAGCACGGCCAGGCCGCGATACGCATGAGTCCAGCGATGCCAATGCACGATCGAGCCGCGCCAGCCAAGTGCAGCGATGCCGTAGAGCTGCGCCGTCAGCGAGGAGTCGTGCCCCTCCGCACGTGCGCGCTCGCAGGCGCGGTCCCGCAGGCTGGCGATGTCCGGCAGCAGCCCGACATAGAACAGCCCGGCAGCCAGGCCGAGAAAGCTCAATATGTCGATCGCATCCCAGTATAACGGGCTGCGGAACTGCGGCCACAACAGGAAACTGTTAGGATACGGCAGGTTCCAGTAGAAGAACCACGGCCGCCCGAGATGGATGATCGGATATACCGCCGCCGCCGCTGCCGCGATCAGAGCCATCGCCTCGGCGATACGGTTCAACGCACCGCGCCACTCCACGCCAAGCAGCAAAAACACGCCGCTCACCAGCACGCCGCCGCAGGCGATGCCGATCCACCAATCGTAGCTGACGATATCCAGCGCCCAGGTGACGGGGATGTTGTTGCCCCAGATGGCAGTGCCATACAGGAACAGGAACCCAAGCGAGACGACGAGCAGGCCGAGCAGCGCCACAGCGACGGCCATCGCCAGCCACCAGCGCCCCCAGCCATGCCGGCGCAGCACAATGCCGGTGAGCGTGTCGCCTATGCTGTCATAGGTCTGACCCGGATTGATGATCGGCGCGTCGGAGGTGGTTACCGACATGGGTTGACGTCCGTAAGGAAGGAGGCAAGACCTTCTTTTTTAAAAAAAAGAAGCAAAAAACTTTTGCTCCTCCGCATTTGCCGCGGCCGCTTGCATCCGGGAAAAGCCGAGCGCTGCCAATGCGGGGTAACAAAAATTTTTTGCTTCTTTTTTTCAAAAAAGAAGGCCTTGCTTTCTCCTACTAACACTCAGCCCTCCCCCACAGCCGGCGCACGCACAGCCAGATACGTCGTACGCGGACGTGTGTTCAGCTCCCCAAGCAAAGCATACCGCCGCGGGTCCCGCCGTGCGGCACTCACCGCACTATCCGGCCTCGCCAAGTCCCCAAACGTGATCGCATCAGTTGGGCACGCACCCTGACACGCGGTACGCACCACCCCCTCCGCAATCGGCACGTTGTCACGGTCTGAAGTTGCGCGCGCCTCCGCGATGCGCTGAACGCAGTAGGTGCATTTCTCCATCACGCCGCGCGCGCGCACCGTCACGTCCGGATTACGCTGCTCGATGATGGTCGGCGCCGCACCGGCGGAGTAGTCCGCATAGTTGAACCGGCGCACCTTGTAAGGGCAGTAGCCGGAGCAGGCGCGGGTGCCAATGCAGCGGTTATAGACCATCAGGTTCAGCCCCTCATGGTCGTGCAGCGTGGCTTCCACCGGACAGCCCACTTCGCAGGGCGCCTGCTCGCAATGCATGCAGGGCACAGGCATGAACGCGGTCGAAGTCGGCGCCGTACCGATAGCGCCAGCCTTTGCGGGATAGGCATCCACGCGCAGCCAGTGCATCTCGCGGCCGTTCAGAACCTCGTCGCGGCCCACCACGGCGATGTTGTTCTCCGACTGGCAGGCGGTGACGCAGGCGTTGCAGCCGATGCAGGTGTCGAGGTCGATCACCATGCCCCAGGCACGTCCGTCGGATTTCTGCGGCGGGTAGAGGGTGGGAAGCTCACCGTCGCCGTCACCAACAGGCGGCGCGCCGGTGTGCTGCACGCGCACGAAGCCTTCGCCATCCATGCGCGCGTGGTCGTCCGTGCTTGCCAGCACATGGGTCTTGCCGGTGCGTTCCAGCGTGGCGCCGTCCAGCAGCCAGGGCGTGCCCTGCGCGCGCAGGGCGTACGCGTCGAAACCCAGCCCGGCGGAAAGCTGCCCCACCGCGCGCTTGCCGTAGCCGAGCGTCACGGCCACCACGTGGTCCGCCTGGTTCGGCGCGATCCACACGGAACCGGTCACGCTGCGCTCCCCGGCACGCACCGTCACCACGTCGAACTGCGCGAGCTTGAGGCGCGCAGCCAGATCGGGCCCGACCTGGATGGCATTCTCCCAGACGACCTTGCTGAGCGGCTTGGGCAGTTCCTGCAGCCAGGCATTATCGGCCACCGTGCCGTCCCACACCGTGGGATCTGGGCGGAAGACCACCTGCGTCCCAGGCTCCGGCGCCGTGGTGGCCGGCGTCATGCTGCCGGTCTGCTGCACAGTCACCAGCGGCGCGGCGCCGCCCGTCAGCACGCCCGTCAGCAACGCGTCATGCCAGCGCTCGGGCGCGCCTGCCGCGTCCCAATGCGCCTGCAGCAGGGTCAGCGAGTCACGCGGCTCCGGTTCGGTGAGTATGGCCAGTATCTCGCCAGCGCTGCGCCCGCCATACAGTGGCGCGATCGTCGGCTGCAGCAGGCTCGCCGTGCCGTCCAGCGCCCGCGCGTCACCCCACGCCTCGAGCGGGTGCGTCATCGGCAGGTGCCAATCGGCATTCACCGACGTCTCGTCCTCGTACAGGCTGGCGTGTATCTTCAACGCCACCCGGCCAAGCGCCTCGTTGAAGCCAAGCCCGGCCGGCGAATCGTAGGACGGGTTGGTGCCGACCATCACCAGCGCGGTCACCGCGCCGTGTTGCATGGCATCCACCAGCGACCCCAGGCTCTCGCCCTGAAACTGCAGCGGCGCCGTGTGCAGCACTGTCCTGCCGGTGTTGCCCAGCGCCGCGTTCAGGCGCTGCACCGCCTCCTGCACGCCGGGGCTGGCATACAGTCCTGCCTGCACCACGCTGGCGCCGCGTGCGCCATCCAGCGCCCGCCAGGCCGCACTGCACCAGGCGGCAGCCGGGTCCGGCAGATCCGACTGCCCGCCCGCCGTGGCGCGCGACAGCAGCGAGCGCGCCATCGCCTCGATCAGCGCGGGCTGGGCGGAAATGCCGTGCTCCGCCTTGGCCGAGGTGAGGTTCGGCACGGCGAACGCCGCGTGCATCTCCAGCAGGCCACCGCCCGCGGCCAGGCTGCGCCGCGCGTCGCTCCAGCCGCGTGCCGCGCCCACCTGGTGCGCGCCAGGATCCAGCAGGTCACCATCTAGGCAGACGATGGACCTCGCACCGGCCAGGTTCCAATGCGTCTCCAGCGGCCGGCCAAACGCCTGCCGCGTGCCGTCGTAGAGCGCTGCACGCGGCACCGCGCCATGCGTGAACACCCGCATCTCCGGCCAGGCTTCCCGCAACGCGGCGATGTGCGCGCGCACGGAGGGCGACGTGGTCGGGCCGATCAGCAGCGCCAGCCCAGCGCCGCGTGAGGCGCGCCACTGCGCCTGCGGCCCAAGCATAGCGCCGCGGAACGCCGCCCAGTCGCTGTCGCGGGTGAGGAACTGCACCGTCTGCGAGCGGAACGGATCATACAGCCCGAGCACGCTCGCCTGGCCGAAGATGTCCGTCCCGCCACGGCTCCAGGGATGCGCCGGATTGCCCTCCACCTTGATCGGCCTGCCGTCGCGCGTCTTCACCGTGATGCCGTTGGCGAAGCCGTCCAGCAGGGTCGCGGAGGCATAGGTCAGCACGGTGGCAGGCGCCGAGCCTGCGGTCTGCGCCACCGGCGGGACGATCACGTCATGGGTGTCGTCATCGTCGCAACCGGCCAGGCCGGACAGCGCCAGCGAGGCAGCCATCAGCCGCATGAACTGCCTGCGGTCCGGCGCGTGCCCCGTCTCCAGCAGGTCGGCGGCGGCGGGAAAGCGCTCGCGTATCGCCGCCGCAATCCCGCGCTCGCCGTGCGCCGCTTGCCACACCCCGCCTGGGCCGAGCGTCACCGGTGGCATATGGAGCAATCCGTCAGCTGGGCGGCGTTGCGTATGTGATACTGCGCCACGAGCTCGGGACCCTTCGTGGCCTGGTCGGCCGGCGGCGTCCAGTCCATGTTCCATACCTGGTCAGGCGTGCGCACGTTCGCCGCCGGGTTGCGGTGGCAGGTGATGCAGAACTGCATCTGAAACGATTTCGCCCGTGCCGTCATCTGCATCGACGTCACCGCGCCGTGGCAGGAGCTGCAGCCGATGCCTTTGGTCACGTGCAGCGAATGGTTGAAATAGACGTATTCCGGAATGTGGTTCACCCGGTTCCATTGCAGCGGCTGGTTGTTGGCCAGGCTCTCGCGCACCGGCGCCAGCATGGGCGCGCCTGTCCAGATCTGCGAATGGCACGTCATGCAGGTGTAGGTCGGCGGCATGCCCGCGTTGGCCAGGTGCGTGACGCTGGTGTGGCAGTAGCGGCAATCGATGCCGAGCTCGCCGCTGTGGTGCTTGTGGCTGAACGGCACCGGCTGCTTCGGCGCCACGCCCACGCGATACACGTAGTCCGAATTCGCCACGGCGCCGACTACGACAAGGAAAACCAGTGCGCCGACGGAGACCACCAGCAAAGCCAGGCGAAGTATGGCGTCGGCGCCTGGGGCGAAAAGCTGACGCATCGGTCTCCGGTATTGTCCGTGGCTTGCGCTACATAGCCTGGAACGTGGATTGCGCTCTGTGTTCCCTGGTCAACTGGGCGTGACTTTTGCTCCTTCGCCTGCACCCAGGCCCGTGCTCGTCCTGCAACATGCGCACCGGCAGAACCTGCACGCGCGTCGATGCAGGCAGGAGCAAAAGTTTTTTGCTTCTTCTTTTCAAAAAAGAAGGCCTTCCTTCCTTGGCACCGTCAGCATCATCAAAAACATCGGCAGCAAAGGCGTCATCGCCGAAGCCCAAACCAGCGCCGGCACGCCGATCACCGCAATCAGCGCCGGCGGGTTGAACATCGGCGCCAGCCACACGAAAGCCGCCAGCCACACGTGGCGGCTCTCCAGCATGGTCAGGACGGCTGCCACGGCGAGCATGACGTGATCATAGTCGCCGACATGTGGCGCGCCGAACACCATAGCGCAGAGCAGGACGATCAGCCGCTGGCGTTCAGGCATCGCGTGCCTGCGGGCAAACACGACCCAGACGCAGGCCGCCGAAAGCACGCTTGCGGCAAGCTGGCCGGCGCTGGCCACACCGTCCGCGAAGCCAAGCAGTCGCAGGCAGGTGTGAACGCTCTGGTCGTAGACGCGCACCGCGTCGATCATGCGACCGAGCTGCAGGTTTTGGCCACTGGCGAACCGTATCCAGGCAGCCCAGGCATCCACGCCGGCGACGGCCAGGCTCACGAGCACGAGCGAGAGGCCGCCGGCAAAGCCGCCGGCCACGGCGCGCCAGTGCCGGCCGGCCAGCAGCGCCACCGGGATCAAGGGCACGAATTGCGGCTTCAGGCACAACAGGCTGAACACCAGCCCGGCCAGAAACGGCCGCTTCTCGAGCCACGCCATGCCCGCCAGCACGCAGGCGGCAACAAGGAAACTGAGCTGGCCGGAGCCGAGCGTGAACGCCGTGGCTGGACAGGCGAACACGCCGGCGATCAGCCAGGCTCGCCTGCCTGCGGTCGCCTCCCATTGCCACAACGCGGCGACAAGCAAGGTGGCGGTTGTGGCCAGGAAGACCGCCAGCGAGGTGAGGTAAGGCAGCCAGCCGAACACTGCCGCCAGCAGCAGCGTCACTGGCGGGTAGATGAACGGGTGCAAGGCAATTGGCCGCTGGAATATCGCGGCGTGGCTGCGGTTCAGCTCGTCGGTGAAGGCGCGGGGATCCGACAACAGGGTCAGGTCGCCGGCGAAAAGGCGGGCGGCGGCGGTGTGGAAGACCACCCAATCCTGGCCGGGCACGGTGTGGAAGACGGCCCAGAACAGCATCCAGCCCAGGGGGGCGAGGCACGCGCAGGTCAGCGTGGCGCGACGGAGGCTAGGCAAGGAAGCAGTCCTTTTTTGAAAAAAAGGACCAAAAAACTTTTACTACCCCGCATCTGCAGCGTCCGGGTGCCTCCAAAAGCACCCGGACGCTGCAGATGCGTGGGGACAGAAGTTTTTTGCTTCTTTTTTTCAAAAAAGAAGGCCTTGCTTTCTCACTTCCAGTCGCCGCGACATGTCCGACTGCAGCCTGCACGCCGGATCCACCCCCTCGAGCAACTCCCGAAACTCCCCCCACCGCGGATACATCTCGCGAAACACCTCGGCCGTCAGCAGCGCGTCCTTCGCCAGATACACCCGCCCGCCGTGGCGAAGCGTTATCGCCACAAGCTCGGCATACAGCGCCTCGATCCCCGGCCCGGCCGGGAAATCCAGCGCCAGCGTGTAGCCGGCCTGGGGAAAGGATAACGGCCCCGCATCCGGCGCGGCGGGACCCAGCCGCTTGAGCACGGCGAGAAAGGAGGCGCGCCGCGAGCCGGCGATGACTTCCAGCAGCTCGCGCAGTGCCTGCCGGCCGGACGCGAAGGGCACCACATTCTGGAACTGGTGGAAACCGCGCCGTCCGTAGATGCGGTTCCAGTCGCGCAGCGCGTCGAGCGGATAGAAAAACGTGCCGTAGGGCACGGTGGCCATACGCCCGGCGGCCGGCGCACGCCGGTAATACAGCGCGTTGAAGGCGGCGATGCTGGTGGGGTTCAGGGCGGCCGCGGGAAAGTCGAACGGCACCCGCCACCCGGTGCGCAATGCTGCGCCTGGGCAGGCGCCGCCGGAGGCTTCCGCGGTTTCCAGGATACCGCGCCCGAGTGCCGCGCCGCGCGCGCAGCCGTCGATCCAGCCGACCGCGTAAGTGGCCGCGCGCGCATCGTCCATGGCGGCCAGGAACGCGTCCAGATCGGGCAGCCGCCGGCTGTGCACCGCCACGCCCGGGCCCGGCACCCGCTTCATCCGGAACGCGACGCGGGTGATCACCCCGGTCAGGCCCAGCCCGCCGCACGTCGCCTGGAACAGTGCCGGCTCGGCCTGCGGCCCGATGGTGCGCGTGGCGCCGTCGGGCGTGAGCAGGTCCAGCTCGGTCACGTGCTGGCCGAAGCTGCCGGCCAACTCGTGGTTCTTGCCGTGCACGTCGTTGGCCACCGCGCCGCCAATGGTGGCAAACCCGGTGCCCGGGGAGACCGGCACCAGCCAGCCCTGCGGCAGGTACGCCGCCATGAGCTGGCGGAAGCTGACGCCCGGCTCCACCGCGATCAGCCCGCTGGCCGGATCGAACGACAGCACGCCCGCCAGGCCGGCGGTCAGCAGGGCCGTCCCCTCGGCGTTCAGTGCGCAATCGCCATAGGCCCGGCCGGCGGCATGCGCGATCAGGCCATGCGCCCGTGGCCTCTCAGCAAACACGCCGGCCAGGTCCGCTACCCCGTCCGGTAGCTGGGTGACGCTGGCCGCGCGCGCCACCCTGCCCCAGCCGGTGAGCGTGGCGAGTGCGGCGTCCATCACAGCGTGGCGGCCAGCACGGCCACCAGGCTGGCCGCCCCCGCCAGCAGGCTGACCCGGTCGCGCAGGGCGAACACCACAGGATCGTCGTTCATCTCCCCACGATTGCTCAGCATGAGCACGCGGCTGACCCAGAACAGCAGGATCGGGCACAGCGCCCAGAGCGCGCTCGGATTGCGATACAGCGGCAGCACGTCCGCGCTATTGATGTACAGCGCCATCACCAGCACGGACATGTAGCCGGAGGACGCCGCCATGCTGCGCAGCATGTCCAGGTCCTCCGCCCGGTAGCCGCGGCCGGCCAGCGCCGCCGCCCCGCCGGCCCGCACATGCAGCGTGAGTTCGGTAAGGCGCTTCACCACGGCGAGGCAGAAGAACAGGAACAGCGAAAACGCCAGCAGCCAGGGCGAGATAGGGATGCTGGTGGCCGACGCACCCGCGAAGATGCGCAGCGTATACAGCCCGGCCAATGCCACCACATCCCACACCGCGCGGCGTTTCAACACGAAGGAATAGGCCAGCGTGCTGACGTAATAGGCCGCCAGCATGCCCAGGAACGCCAAGGGAAGTGCCAGGGCCGCCAGAAGCGTCAGGCCGAGAAGTGCGGCCATCAGCCCCGGCCCCCAGGCGAGCGGCAGCGCGCCGCTGGCGAACGGCCGCCGCCGCTTGGTCGGGTGCAGCCGGTCATGCGGCAGATCCAGCAAGTCGTTGAGCAGGTACACACTGGACGCGCACAGGCTGAATGCCACGAACCCGAGGCAGGCCTGCAGCAAAGGCAGCCCGCGCGCCGCATGCGCCGCGATCAGCGGCACGAACACCAGCACGTTCTTGGCCCATTGGTGCGGACGCATCGCGCGCCACACGAGTCGCGGCCGACCCTTCGCCGCGGCGCCGATTGCGGTCGCATTGCCGCAGACCGCCCGTGCACGCGCCAGCAGCCGTGCGGCCGGTGCGACCACGAAGCCGCGCCGCGCCTGCGCCCAAACCGGCAGGTCCGCCGCCGCATCGCCGGCATAGTCGAACCCCTGCGCCCCGAACCTGGCGACCAGGGCCGCGGCTTTCGCCTCGCCCTTCAAATTGGTGCGCCCATCGGATGCCAGCACGCCGTCGAACAGCCCGACATGAGCGGCAACCGCCTGGGCGATGCCGTCATCCGCCGCGGTGGCCAGGAACACGGGCCGTCCCTCGCCGCGCGCGCTCTGCGCCAGATCAAGCACCGCCTGGTTATAGACCAGGCTGGCCGGGTTGAGCGACACGGACGCGGCCACGCGCTGTTTCAGCCTGGCGCGGTCGGCGGTCAGCGTGCCGAGAAAGGCGAGCGGGTTTGCCGCGAGAAGGCGCAGCGCCGCCTCGACGAGGGTGTCGCCGGACACGAGCGTGCCGTCCAGGTCCAGAACGAGCGGGATCATGGGTTGGTGCTACAGGATTCTCCGTTGTTTCGGAAAGGGAAGAAAGCAAGGCCTTCTTTTCTGAAAAAAGAAGCAAAAAACTTTTGCTCCCTGCGCTGGCCAGCAGCTTCGGCCTATCCGGACCGACACGAACGCCGCAAAAGCGGGGGTCAAAATTTTTTTGCTTCTTTTTTTCAAAAAAGAAGGCCTTTCTTCCTACCTACCAGGAGCAACCACATGCAGGACGACATCAAGTTCCCGGAAGGCGAAGACCCCGCCGAAGCAGGCAAGCACGACACCCCCGAGCCGGATGAAGACACCGCCATCGACCAGCTACCGCCAAGGCCTCACGCGCCGTCGCTCAAACAAACGTAGGGTGGGCAGTCCGCACGCGCACTACTGGAACGTCAGCCCACACCGTCGAACGCGATGCGCTGCACCGGCAGCGCTCCAGGCATGGGCCCGGGCAGACCCCACCGCACCCGGCCGGCGGTGTGGCAGACTGGACAGGCGGGATGCCAACCGCCCAGCGTGGTTCCGCAGGCCTCGCAGCGCCAGGCCGGGTCCGCGGACGCCATCGCCGCCCCGCGCAACGCATCGCGCTGCGCCGGCTCGTCGCCCTCCGCCTCGGCGATGTCGGCGCGCAGCAGATGCACCCGCCGCTGGTCCAGCCCACCCGCACGGGCCGCATCAAGATGGCGATGTGCCTCGCCCGTCAGCCCGGCGGCCAGGGACAGGCGCGCAAGCAGCAGGTGGCTTTCCGCATGCTCCGGCGCACCGCGCACCAGCTCGGTGCCGGTGCGCAGCGCCGCGTTCCGGTCCGGCGAGGCCGCCAGCGCGAAATCGGCGATGTCCGGATGCGGGGTAGCCGTCCAGGTCTTGCGCAGGATGTCCTGTGCCGCCTTCTCGCGCCCGCCCTCGCGCAGACGCCGCGCATAGGCGATCCCTGCCGGCGGCAGCGAGGGGTCGCGCTTCCAGGCCTGCTTGGCCAGCTTGTGCGCGATTTCCGGATTGGCCTCCGCCTCTGCCGCGGCCGCACCGAAGCCGGCTTTCGGCGCGTCGTCATTGGTCAGTTGCAGAGCGTCCGCCCAGGCGCCGGTGCGCATGGCAAGCTGGGTGCGCTCGCCGCGCAGCCACGCCGCACCCGGATGGGCGGCCTCCGCCTCGCGCGCAAGCTGGGCGGCACGCGGATAATCCTCGTGCGCGATGGCCAGGCGGAGCAGGCCGCGTAATCCCAGAAAGGCGGCATCCTTGCGCTCGGCCAGCTTGGTGAACGCGGCCTCCGCCTCCTCGTCATTGCCCGAAATCGTGCCGGCATAGGCGGTCAGTAGCAGGGTCTGCGGTGTCTCGCCGAGCAGGCGCGTGGCCCGTGCGGCTTCCCGGCGCGCGTCGCCCGGCGCGCGCGCCGCCAGCGCGATCAGCGTGCCGGTCACCGCCTGGTCCCCCTTGCGACGCCGCGCGCGCTCACCGCCACGGCGAAACGCGCCAGGCAGGCCGAACAGCGTCGCCAGCAGCCGGAACACGATGAAAAGCGCCACCGCGAACAGGAACACCGCCAGCACGGCCACGCTGAGCGGCGCCTGGATGGTGGTCACACCCGTCTGAATGGACACCGCACCCACAAGATGCTGCACCCACCACGACGCGCCGACCGCGACCGCGCCAAGCAGGATGATCCAGATTACGACGCGCATCAGCCGTGTGCCGCCATCGCGGCCAGCGCGGCGCGGGCGTCGCTCAGCGCGCGCACCTGGCCGACCCAGTCGTGCACCGCGCCGGCTGCAGGACCGGTGAGCGCACCCAGCGTGTCGGCCGCACCCTTGAGGTCACCCGCGGACACGCTGGCCTGGGCGCGCGCCAGCACACCGGCGGCAGGATCGCCGACCACCACATGGTCGCCCTGGCGCACCACCACGCTCTGCTGGATCCTGGCCAACGCGCGGTCCAAGAAGGAGCGGTTGGCCGTCTCCGGCTGGCTCACCGCGCGCGCCGCATCGGCCACCCTGGGAAAATCCGCCCGCAACGCAGCCTCCGTGGGCGGCGCGGCGGTGGCGTAACGGGCGAGCGCAGGCGGCGCATCCGGCAGCGCGCCCAGCGGCTGGCCGGCTTGTAGCGCGGCGGCGGCGGCCTCCAACTGGATCGCGCGCGTGGCATCCTTTGCCGCCCCGGTGGCCACACCGGCACCCTGCTCCAGCTTGGCCACCCGGTCGTTCAACGCCGCAAGAGTCTGCAGATCCGTCGCCTGCGCCTTCCGGTCGGCCGCGTCCTGGCCCTGCGCCTGGCCCGTCGCCTGTTCCAGCTTGGCCAGCCGGTCTCCCAGCGCCGCGAGCGTGGCGCTGTCGCCTTGCAGCACCTTCTGGCCCGCCTCCGCCTGCTGCGCCGTCTGGCCGGTTGCCTGCTCCAGCTTTGCGAGGCGATCACCAAGCACGGCCAAAGCCGCGGCGTCACCGGCGGCGACCTTCGCAGCAGCGTCCGCTTGGCCGGACCCCTGTTCCAACTTGGCAAGCCTGTCGCCCAGCGCAGCCAAGGCAGCCTGGTCGCCGGCATCGGCCTTGGCGGCGGCGCCCGGCTGACCGGCCGTCTGCTCCAGCTTGGCCACCCGATCGTTCAATGCGGTAATTTCAGCCGGCGCCACACCCGGCTTCGGCGCCGTGTCGGACGCGGCCTGCGCCGGACCGGAAGCCGTCTCCAGCTTGGACACCCGCTGGTCCATCGCGTCCATCGCGGCCTTGAAATCGGCCGGCTGCGCGCCCGCACCCGGCGGGCCCACCTTGCTCTTGTCCACCGCCTCCTGCTGCGCCATCAGCCCAGGCACCTCCTGTGCGGTCCGGTCCGGTGGCGGCGCCGGCGCAGCCTCGGCCGGCGGGTTCTTCTGCGCGGCGATCTCGGCCATCTTGGCGGACTGCGCCTCGAGCTGGTCAGTCTTGCCGGACACGCCATCCAGCCGGCCGGAAAGGTCGTCCACCCGCTTGGACAGCGCCGCCGTCGCCTCGCCCATCTCCGCGCCGGAGCGCTTCTCCAGCGCATCCAGCCGCGCCGAGAGCGCCTGCACCTGCTGGCCGTCCTGGCCGGCCGCCTGCTGCGCGCCCGCCATCGGATGCGACCAGCCGTAATAGCCCGCGCCGCCCAGGGCCGCCGTCAGCAGCAGGGTCAGCAGCAGTGGCGTGCCACCGCGCCGCCTGACCACCACGGCAGGCGCCGTATCGCCCTGGTGGTCGATGACAGTTGGCGGCTCGAAGAGGCTGCGACGCGGCTCCGGGGCGGCCGCGTCTGGGTCGTGATCGCTCATAATAGGGCCAATACACCGTCGAGAGTGGGAGTCGCCGCGCGGCTTACAGCCAGCCAGGGCAATTCGCCAAGAGCGTCAGCCGTGGTCTTCCCGATCGCCAGGGCTGTCACGGTCGCCAGCATGCCGTTGCACTCCGGTGGCAAAAGACGCACGAAACAGGCGGCGGTTTCCGCCGACAGGAAGAGCGCGGCATGGAGCTCGCCAGACAAGATGGCGACCTTCGCTTGGTCTGGAAACCGGCGCACCGGGTGCGCGGCGTAACACACGCGGCGGATCACGCGGAAGCCCCGCGCCCGCAGGTCCGCCGCCAGCGCCCCGCCCTGCCCGGCACCCGTGGCAAGAAAAAGCGGCCCGCCATCCGCGGCGAGTCGTGCGGACGCCAGCGCCGCCAGGTCCGCCGCATCGCCCCGGGCGC
>CAXTCL010000072.1:0-16876 GCA_964242035.1 uncultured Acetobacteraceae bacterium
CCTGAACGGCACCTGCAATTACATCCTGACCACCATGCGCGAGCGCGGGCGCGAGTTCGCCGAGGTGCTGGCGGACGCGCAACGGCTGGGCTACGCCGAGGCCGATCCGTCGTTCGACGTGGACGGTGTGGACGCGGCGCACAAGCTGGCGATCCTGGCCGCACTGGCGTTCGGGCGGCCGGTGGATTTCGCATCGATCCATGTGGAGGGCATCCGGGCGATCTCCGCGCTGGACCAGGGTTTTGCGCGCGAGCTGGGATATCGAATCAAGCTGCTGGGCATAGCGCGGGTGGTCGACGGCGGGGTGGAAAGCCGGGTGCATCCTTGCATGGTGCCGGAGGGTGCGCCGCTGGCGCGGGTGGATGGGGTCTATAATGCTGTTGTCGTGGAAGGGGACTTCTCCGGACGGCTGATGCTGGAGGGGCGCGGTGCCGGGGCGGGGCCCACGGCGAGCGCTGTGGTGGCCGACCTGATCGACATCGCGCGTGGGCGCGCAATTCCTGTCTGGGGAACGGGGGCGGCGCATATGTCGGAGGCGCCGTCCGTGCCAATGTCGGCGTATGTGGGCGCGTATTACCTGCGGCTGATGGTGACGGACCAGCCCGGCGTGATCGCCGACGTAACGTGTGCGCTGCGCGATGCGGGGGTTTCGCTGGAGAGCATGCTGCAGCATGGGCGCGCACCTGGCGAGGCGGTGCCTATCGTTCTGGTGACACATGAGACGCGGGAAGCGAGCATGCGTGGTGCGCTGGATCGCATCGAGCGGTTGGAGAGTGTGCTAGAGCGGCCTTCGCTGATACGGATTGAGCTGGGGTAGGCAAGGCAAGGAAGCAGTTCTTTCTTGAAAAAAAGAACCAAAAAACTTTTGACTAGTTACAGTGCGCTTTGTGGAGACGTGCGTGTCAGCATGCCGCGACAGCGCAGACAAAAGTTTTTGCTTCTTTCTTAAAAAAAGAAGGCCTTACTTTTTTCCTGCTTAAAGCACCGCCAACGACCGCGAAGCACCGGACTCCTTTGCGTCATCAAGTCCCGCCAAGGGCGCCATCCCAAGATAGCACCGCCAGCTTGCCTCGCTGGTGAAGCCCGGGTGTGCCGCGCGCCAGGCTGAGACGATGCCGGGGTTGCGGGCGAGACGACGCAGCAGCGGCACGGCGCGGTGCAGCAGGGCGCGGTAGGTGGCACGACTTCAGGGCGGCCACGGTAAAACGCGTGCGCCCGGCCTGGCGAATGGGCAACGCGAGGCGCGCGCGATCCGCCACATCCAGCACCAGGGGACATGTCAGCGCGCTGTCGCATTCCGCCTCGGTCGCGAGCAGACTGGCCAGGCAGGACGGATCGGCAGGCAGACCGTCGTCGTCCATCATCCAGACATGGGTGAAGCCGCCTGCGCGCGCCGCGCGTATGCCTGCCGCGTATTCCGCCGCGGCGCCCAGGTTGCGTTCCAGGCGTATGGTCAGCGCGTTGGCTACAAGGGCGACGAGCGGTCCTACCGGTTCGCGGCTGGCGTTGTCGATGACGAAGATGCAGTCTGGCGCATGGGTCTGCGCAGATAGCGCGTGCAGGCAGTTTTTCAGCAACTCCGGACGGTCATGCGTGACGATCACGGCGGCGACACTGCGTTTGTTTGTCATTACGCGGTGAATAGTCGAAATCTGGTCTGGCCCGTCATCAACATAGGTTAACGATGGTCACCATGCTGTCAGTCGTAAGCAAGCCAGGCCTTCTTTTTTGAAAAAAAAAGAAACAAAAAACTTCTGCTCCTGACGCTGCTCAGGCGACCTAATTTATCCTGACGCATCCGGCTGTTGATGCGGCGACAGGAGCAAAAGTTTTCGGTCTTTTTTTCCAAAAGAGGACTGCTTGCTTACCTGCTGCTGTTGGCAGGATCGACCACAGCGCGCTCCTGCTCGTGCAGGCTCACGAGCTGCGTGTGCTTGGCGGCGGCATCGGCCAATTGTGACGTGGTGAGCACGGCGCGCATCTGCAGGCCGGTGCTCAGCCTGAGCTGATCGAGCTGGGTGCGCAGCTGCTCCTCCTGCGTCAGCAGCGGCGCCAGGTCGGCTTCGCTGACATTGCCGGGGGCCAGCATGCGGGCTGTGATCTGCTCGTGGATCGCGCGGACCTGCTCCATGGTGGGCTTCGCCTGTGCCCAGCCGGCCTGCTCGATGGTCTTCATCTGGGTCTTCTGCGCGTCGCTCAGGCTGATGCCGTGGAACAGCTCGTCACCGTGGTGGCCGCCGCCGCCGTGATACCCTTGGGCGAACGCCGCGCCGCTGAACGCGATCACGGCCGTGGTCAGGAGGATCTTGGGAAACCGCATCGGAAATGTCCTTTGTGCTGCGCCGCTTAACACTCGGCGCAGCGAACATTAGACCACACCTTTGTAAGCCAAGCCGGACGACTGGTAACGATGTGCAACGCGTATGTCAGGCCAGAGCGGGGCGGTTCTGTGGCGGACGCAGCCGCGCCTGTATGGGCGCGTCCACGAGCCGGTTCAGTGCCAGGCCGGTGGCGGAGCAGGCGACCAGACTGACCGCGAGCAGCACGGCGGTGGCCGGGCCCGGTGGCAGTGCCGCGCCGGCCAGCGCATGCACCAGCACCGGGACGACAAAGACGTGGCTGAGGTAGATCGCGTAGGAGGCGTCGCCCAGTTCGAGCGCGAACGCAGGCAGGAATCCGCGCAGGCGTGCTTCCAGCCCTACCGTCCCGGCTACGACCAGCAGGGCGGGTCCGCCCCAGGCGAGGAAGCGCCATGGGCCTGCGCTGGGTATCAGCAGGAGCAGGACGAGACCGCCAGCCAGCATGCAGGCCGCGGCTAACTGGTTGGGCCGCCAGAATACCATGGCCTGTGCGAGCGCCACGCCGGCGCAAAGCTCCAGCACCAGCCCGTTGGCGAGCGACAGGCAGGCTGGCCAGTCCTCCGCGCGCCAGAAACCCGCCAGGCCCAGGGGCAGCAGCGCCGGCAGCAGCACGGCGAGCGGGTGGCGTCGCAGCGCCAGGCTGGCCGCGAAGATGACGTAGAACAGCATCTCGTAATTCAGCGTCCAGCCAACCGGCAGAACGGGGCGGACGATTCCGGCGGCATCGCGGGCCGGGATGAAGAGGAGGGAGGCCGCGAGGTTCCAGGCGGACAGTCTGGTCGTGGGGGCGAGGCCGGGTGCAGCCAGGGTGATGGCGGTCTTGGCGGCGGTGAGGAGCCAGTACAGCGGCACGATACGTTCGAGGCGCCGCCACATGAAGACGCGCCAGCCGTCGCGTCGCCCGGCCAGCCGGCGCGAGGAGGTGAACATGACGAAGCCGCTGATGACAAAGAAAAGGTCCACCCCGCCGGACCCGTTCGCCCAGGCCACGCCTGACTTCGGCGCTGCAGCCCCAAGCGAATGAAACGCCACCACCATGAGGCATGCGATCGCCCGAAGCGCCTGCAAGCCAAACAGCGTACCCCCAGGAGACAAAAGTTTTTTGCTTCTTTTTTTCAAAAAAGAACGCCTTTTTTCCTCACTTAGCCAACACCCGTGTAGCGTGACACATTCGTTACGTGACATGATAAGAAGCGATGCGAAAGGGCAAAGATCAACTCGAGGTTGTTGTGCTGGCGGGCGGAGGCCTGGGCCACGTCTCCGGCGGTGTGGGCACGCTGATGGGCTACATGCTCGAAGCCTGGCGCGCCCGCCCGGATGCCCTGAGGGTACGGGTGATCGATACGCGCGGCGATGGCGGCCGGGCTGCCGGGGCAAGGCACTTCCTGGGCGTGATGGCGCAACTGGCATGGCTCTGCGCCGCCGGACGCGTGGACCTGGTACACGCGCACATGACCACGCGCGGCAGCGTGGTACGCAAGTCGGTGCTTTGCGGCCTGGCACGCGCCCTGGGTGTGCCGTTCGCCGTGCACATGCATGGCGCGGACTTCGCGGCGTTCCACGCCAGGCTGCACCCGGCGGCGCGGCGCGCCACCGGGTTCGTGCTGCGTCGTGCCGCGCGCGTGATCGTCCTGGGCGAGGGCTGGCGCGACTTCCTGGTCCGGGAAGTGGGACTCGAGGCCGCGCGTATCGTTATCATCGTGAACGGCGTGCCGAGGCCGCCGCCGCGCCCGGCGCGCGCAGACGGGCCGCCGCGCATCCTGTTCCTCGGCCGGATCGGCGACAGGAAGGGCGTGCCGGAACTGCTCGCAGCACTCGCAGCACCGGCCCTGGCCGCGCGAGCCTGGCAGGCCACCATAGCAGGCGACGGCGAAGTGGAGCGCATGGCGCGCCTGCGGGACACGCTCGGCCTGGCAGGCCGGGTGGATCTGCCAGGCTGGGCCAGCCGCGCGCAGGCGGCTTCGCTGCTTGGCCAGGCCGACATGCTGGTGCTGCCCTCGCATCACGAGGCGCTGCCAGTGGCGGTGATCGAGGCGCTGTCCTGGCAGGTGCCCGTCGTGACCACGCCGGTGGGCGCAGTGCCGGAGTTCCTGACGGGCGGCGTGGACGCGTTGCTGGTGCCGCCAGGCGATGTCGCGGCGCTCGCGCGCGCTATCGGCAGTTTGCTCGATGATCCGGAGATGGCGGCGCGTCTTGCGCGCGCAGGGCATGGCGTTTTCGGTGCGCGGCTGGATGCGGCGGCGGCGGCTGGGCTTCTGCTGGGGGTGTATTTTGATGTGGTGAAGGAAGGAAGGCCTTCTTTTTTGAAAAAAAGAAGCAAAAAACTTTTCGTCCCTGCCGGCGAGTCTCCGGCGAGCGCGCGACAGCGGAGCAAAAGTTTTTTGGTCCTTTTTTTCAAAAAAGGACTGCTTGCTTTCTTTCCTTCCTCATGACCGGCAAGATCCTCGTCCTCGGCGGCGCCGGCTTCATCGGCCAAGCCATCATGGCAGCCTTGGGTGACAGCGCCGTGGCAGCCTCCAGGCGACCGGTGCCGGGCGTGGCGCATCGCCAGTGCGACGCCACCGACCAGGCCAGCCTGGCGGCGGCCTGTACCGGCATGTCGGCCGTCGTCAACGCCGCAGCCGGCAGCCGCGCGGCCATGGAGCGGGCTACCGCCAATCTCTGCGCGGCGGCGGGGCAGGGCGGCCAGCACATCGTCCACCTCAGCTCCATGGCCGTGTACGGCGCGGCGACGGGCATAATGCGGGAGGATTCCACGCTGGATGCTGCGGGCAGCGACTATGCCGCCGGTAAGATCGCCTGCGAGGCCGAACTGCGGCGCTTCGCGGCGTCCGGCGGCGCGGTCAGCATCCTGCGACCCGGCATCGTCTATGGCCCTGGCGACCAGCAATGGATCGGCCGGCTGTGCCGCCTGCTGCGCACCGGCCGGCTAGGCGATTTGGGCGCCGCGGGCGACGGCTTCTGCAATCTGGTCCATGTCCGCGACGTGGCCGCTTCCTGCCTGGCCTGCCTGCGTGCGCCTGGCGGCACGTTCAACCTTGCCGCACGCGCGCCGCCGCGTTGGAACGAGGTGTTTTCCAGCCTGGCCCTGGCGATCGGCGCGGTGCCGCTGCGCCGCCTCGGCGGCCGGCGGCTGGCGCTGGAGCGGCGTGTGCTGGCCGCGCCCTTGCAGATTGCCAAGCTGGCCGGTGCGCGCGCCGGCTGGTCGGCGGGCCGTCTGCCGGAGCCTCTGCCACCCTCGCTGCTGGCGCTGTTCGCCAGGCAGGTACGCCTCGACCCCACGCGCGCCGACGCGCTCGGCTTCCCCCGCAGCGACGATGCGGTGGGCCTGGCCGATGCGGCCGCCTGGTTCACCGCCCAGGCCTGATGAGGACCCATGATCGGTGACGCGGCTGAAATCGAAGCCGGCGCGATGCTTGCGGCGGACATCTGCATCGTGGGTTCGGGTGCGGCCGGCATAAGCCTGGCACTGGCACTGCTCGAGAGCGGCTTGTCGGTGCTGCTGCTGGAAGGCGGCGGCGCAAGGTTCGAGGCGGCGTCGCAGACGCTGTATCGGGGCGCGGTCGCCGACCCGCTTCTGCACTCGCCGACGGAGAACTATCGGCGGCGCGCGTTTGGCGGCTCCACCGCCATCTGGGGCGGGCGCTGCGTGCCGTTCGACGCGATCGATTTCGAGGCGCGGCCCTGGGTTGCGGGCAGTGGCTGGCCGTTCGGGTTGGGCGAGCTGGCGCCTTGGTACAGCCAGGCGAACGCATTGTGCGAGGCAGGACGGTTTGCCTACGCCGCCTCGGACGCGTTTCCCGCCGGCCTGCGCCCGATGCTTGCTGGATTTGCCGGCGAGGATTTCACCGCCGACACGCTGGAGCGTTTCAGCATCCCCACCGATTTCGGCGCCCGCTACCACGCGCGCCTGGCACCCAGCCGTAACGTGCGCCTGCTCCTGCATGCGAGCGTCGTGGCGCTGCGCACGAGCGTGGACGGCCGCGTGGTGGACAGGCTGGACGTGGTGGGCCCGGGCGGCCGGCGCTTCGTCGTGCGTGCCGGGCAGGTGGTGCTGGCCCTGGGCGGGCTGGAGACGCCGCGCCTGCTGCTGGCCTCGCGCGGCGACTACGAGGGGGGGCATCCGGACGGCATCGGCAACGCGCATGGCCAGGTCGGGCGGCATTACATGTGCCACGTCGCCGGCACGCTCGGCACGTTGCGGCCGGCCGCACCCGCCTGGCACGGCTACGATGTGTCCGATGACGGCGTGTATTGCCGTCGGCGTCTGGCGCTGACCCCGGCGGCGCAGCGCCGCCTGCGCACCGGCAACTTCGTGGCGCGCCTGCATCATCCGCGCATACCCGATCCGACGCACCGCACCGGCGCGCTGTCTGCGCTGTATTTCGCCAGGCCGTTCATCAGCCATGAATACGGCAAGCGCCTGCATGGCGGGGCAAGGATAGGTGCGTCAGCCTGGCTGGCCCACCTTCGCAACGTCGCCGTCGATACGCGCGGGACCGCCGGGTTCCTGTCGCATTGGCTGCGCCACCGTACGCTGGCCGCGCGCAAATATCCGAGCGTCATCGTGCCGCCCAGGGACGATCGCTACAGCCTGGACTTCCACGCCGAACAGGAGCCGAATCCGCTCAGCCGGGTAAGCCTCACGCACGATACCGATGCGCTCGGCCTGCCGCGCCTGCACGTGGACTGGCGACACACCGCGCTGGACATGCACACGATACGCGCGTCGCTCGCAGCTTTGGCCGGGCAGATGTCGCAGTCTGGTGCGGGAAGCTTCGCCTATGACCCGGAAGAGGTGGAGCTAGCCGCGCTGCAGGACGGCGCCTATGGCGGCCATCATATCGGCACGGCGCGCATGTCGCCCGATGCGCGCACGGGCGTGGTGGACGCCGATTGCCGGGTGCATGGCGTGGCCAACCTGTTCGTGGCCGGCAGCGCCGTCTTTGCAACCTCCAGCCAGGCCAATCCCACGCTCACGATCGTGGCCCTGGCGCTCAGGCTCGCGGACCATTTGAAGAAATTGGTCGATGGCCCGGAAGTGCGTGCGGACCTGGTGGCCTGGCACGGCCTGTAGATAAGAGAAGCAAGCAGTCCTTTTTTGAAAAAAGGACCAAAAAACTTTTGCTCCCTGTCGGCGGCTGTTTCAGCGTTCGCCGACAGGGACCAAAAGTTTTGGCTTCTTTTTCTCAAAAAAGAAGGCCTTTCTTGCCTATGCCGGGCCCACCTCAACCTCATGCCAGAGATAGCAATAATCGGAGCCGGTCCAACCGGGCTGATCGCGGCCGAACGCCTTTCCGCCCAAGGCCACCTGGTCACTATCTACGACCAGATGCCCTCGCCTGGCCGCAAGCTCCTGATGGCCGGGCGCGGCGGCTTGAACCTCACCCATAGCGAGCCGCCCGACGCCTTCCTGCGCCGTTACACCCAGGCCGCTCCCTTCATCGCCCGCGCGCTCGACGGCTTTCCGCAGCACGCGCTGACCGCCTGGTGCGAAGGCCTGGGGCAGCCCGTCTTCACGGGCAGTTCCGGGCGGATATTCCCGCGCGCCATGAAAGCCGCCCCTCTGCTGCGCGCCTGGCTGCGTCGCCTGGAGGACCAGGGCGTGCGCTTCGCGGCGCGCCACCAGTGGCGCGGGTGGGACAGCGCCGGCGCCTTGTGTTTCACGGCACCCGGCGGCGAGGTGCACGCCACACCCCGGGCCACGCTTCTGGCGCTCGGCGGCGCGTCCTGGCCGCGTTTAGGGTCGGATGGTTTGTGGGTGCCTGTCCTGCGAGAGGCCGGCCTGCGTATAGCGCCGCTGCGTGCCAGCAACTGCGGTGTTTCGGTCGCCTGGTCGGAGGTTTTCGCCACCCGCTTCGCGGGCACGCCACTCAAGCGCATCGCCCTGACCGTGGGTGGGCAGAGGGTTCGCGGCGAGGCCATGGTCACGCGTGACGGCCTGGAGGGCGGCGCGGTCTACGCCCTCTCCGGCCCGATACGCGCGGCCTTGGACGAGGCGGTGCCGGCCATGTTGCATATCGACCTTCGGCCGGATGTGGGCGGGCTCGAGCTTGGCGCGCGCACCGACGGCGCACGCCAGGGCCGCTCCTTGCCAAACTTTTTGCGCCAGTCTACGAACTTGCCGCCGGTTGCGATCGGGCTCGTGCAGGAAGCGCTACACGCCAATGCAGCGCACGAGACTTTGTCGGGTCTGATAAAGGCCTTGCCCGTGGCGGTGACGGATACGCAGCCGATAGCGCGCGCCATTTCCACCGCGGGTGGCATAGAGCTGGACGAGCTGGACGAGAACCTCATGCTGCGCCGCCGCCCAGGCGTGTTTGCCGCCGGCGAGATGGTGAATTGGGATGCGCCGACCGGCGGCTATCTCTTGCAGGCGTGCTTCAGCC
Source organism: uncultured Acetobacteraceae bacterium (assembly GCA_964242035.1). Lineage (GTDB taxonomy): Bacteria > Pseudomonadota > Alphaproteobacteria > Acetobacterales > Acetobacteraceae > BOG-908. The sequence continues at coordinate 8,750 of CAXTCL010000072.1, forward strand.
TGGGCGTGTTGGCTGCCGAGGGAATTTCCCGCGTGCTGGAGCGGCAACGAAGCGTAACGGCTGATACCAATCGTCCTGGAGGTTGACCGTTCCGAAGCAAGCAAGGCCTTCTTTTTCGAAAAAAAGAAGCAAAAAACTTTTGGGACTGCTGTCGCAGACATTTCCACAGCCGCGCGACAGCGGAGTCAAAAGTTTTTTGCTTCTTTTTTTCAAAAAAGAAGGCCTTGCTTACTCTTGCGAGAGCCAATGAATATACAGGCAGCTTAACCCGCGCAGAGACCTGTCCCGTGTAAGCCAACCTGTTCAGTTCAGGGAAAACCCAACCCAACCCGACCCCACGTAATGGCCCAGCGAAGGGCAGATGGTGAAGACCCGCCACGCGTAGCGGCCAGGACGTGGTGAAGGCATGCGCACGGCGGAGACGCCCGCGGTCGTGCTGAAGACGGGCGAGGCGCTATGGCCCTCGACACGCATGACCTCGACGAAGTAGGAGGCCGGCGCCGGCGTGGCCGCCGCAGTCCAGACAAGCGGCAGGCCGCCGACCGGCACGGGCAGGCTGGCCCCATCCGGCGGGTAGCGGTTGGCTGGCGCCGCGATGGAATCCGGCAGCTTCACCGCCGGGTGGGGCGGGCGGTTGGCTGCCGCCTGCAGGCCCTCGGCCGCAGCCTGGCTGAACCAGGCCTGTGCGAGCGCCAGGTTCTGCGGCACGCCGTCGCCGGATTCGTAGAGCTGACCCAGGTCGAACGCCGCGCGCGCCAGTCCACCCGTGGCCGAGGCGCCGTAGTAATCCGCGGCCAGGGTGGGGTCTCGCGCGGTGCCGCGTCCGCTGTCATACATCACGGCCACGTTCAGCTCGGCCTCTGCCAAGCCGCCATCAGCTGCCTGGCGGTATAGTGACAGGGCGTGCGCGTTTCCCTCGGTGCCGGTGGCGGCGAGGTCCGCGGTGACGGCCTGGTTGAACAGCGTGCGCGGATCTGGCCGGGAGGCGGCTTGCGCTCCGCCGGCAAGGAGCGCCAGCAGCACCATGCCGGCAGCAGCTTCCATCGCACGGGCCTGTGCCTCCCGGGGCAGCGCGGGTCTCCGCCTCACGGGAGTTGGATTTCGATGGTGCCGGGATTGCGCCCGGGCAGGCCAGGTGGCGGCAGGACAAGCGACGGTTGCAGGGCGTTGCCGCCTAGCTTGGGCCAGGCGCTTCCGGCCAGTGTTCGGGCGATGGTGTCCGCCAAAGGCCGGTCGTCGGTGTAGAAGTAGGAGATCACCCGGCGAGGCGGCGGTGCATGGACCGGCTTGGCGCGTATGTCGGTCATGCCGGCGCCCTGCAGCTTCAGGGCGATCGGCCGCAGGCGGTCCAGCGCCCCGGCATCGCGTGCCGGATAGAGCAGCACGATAGCGGGGGGTGCGCCAGCGGGAAGCGACGGCAGATCGGCGGAGGTGGAAGCGGGCAGGCTGGACGCCGGCACGGGCAGGCTGCGTACGGCCACGGCGGGCGGCAGCGGCGCCAGAACCGGCGGCGTTGCAGGAGGGGCGGCGAGTTCGGCCGGTGGCTTGGCCGGAACGGTCTCGGCAGGGACGGCAAGGACCGTTTGCGCCTGGGTGGGCGCGGGCGGCGGTGGCGCGACTGGTCCAGGCGAGGCCATCGGCACAGCGGCCGGCGCCGGCGCACCCGCGGGCGGATGCAGGACCAGGTTGGCGAGTGCCACGGCAAGGGCGGCCAGGCCGGCCACAAGATAGAAGCGCGACGCCCTGAACCAGCTGGGTCGGGTGGCGCCAGCCTGTGCCGCCGGGCCTGGCAGGGTCACCGCCGAACGAGGGGGCGTGAGCGCGCGGTGCACGAGCCCCGCGTCGATCTGCGGTGCGTCCTCCGTGCTGGCCAGGAAAAGCGTGGCGGCGAGGCTGCTGCGCAGGCGCCGGCCGGAGCCGCCGGCATCGGCCACGAGGGCGGCGATGGCATAGCGGTCGAGCAGATCAGGCCGGTGGCCCAGCGCGTCCAGGCGGCGGACGATGAGCGCTTCGACGGCTTGCGGGCTGAGCCGGGCGCCTGGGTTCGGGGGAGCCTGCGTGTCCATGCGCTCAGGTAACCGGCGCGGCCGGGCCAGTGGGGCGCAGGCGGGCGATCGCGAGCAGGAGCAGGACCGGGAACAGCACAGGCGGGAACTGCTGATACCCGCCGGTGAACAGGAACAGCAGCATCAGCGGCACGAACAGCGCGCCTTGCAAAGCGGTGCGTTCCGCGCGCCAGAACAGGGCCAGGTAGGCCACCAGGAGCGGCAGCCCGTATTCCAGGAACACCTTCACCGGCGTGTTCACGTCAAACGCGTAGGGCAGGCTGAGCTTCTCGCTGACCCCCGCGCCGATGCCGGCGAACAGGGCCGAGGGCTCGCGGGCAAGCACGTCCGACATCAGCCAGAACGGCGTGACGAACCGCATGTGTCCACTGGTGCCGGGCTGGGAGACCTCGCCCAGGCGGTCCGACAAAGCCGCGGCGAAATCCGGCGCCGCCAGAGCGGCTGCCGCCAGGACGAGGCCGAGCGCGCAGGCCGACACGATGGCGATCTTAAGGAATTGTGGGCCGATTCGGACGCCGGCGAACAGGAAGAAGCTGGCGAGCACGATCCAGCCGGTTCCGGAGAAGGAAAGCAGCAGCCCCGCGGTGAACAGGCCGAAATACAGCGCGCGCCGCGCAGTCAGCATCTCGATCATCAGCCCGACCGCCATGAACTGCGACATCACCGAGGGCTCGATGAGGAACAGGCCGTTGGATTTCAATATGTCGCCGATGCCGACCGGGATCTCCAAATTGTAGCCCTGCTCCAGGAGGAAACTGTCCGGCACCAGCCCGGTGAAGGCGAACAGCCGCAGGCCCACGAACTGGGCGGCGAACTGGGCGATGCCGAGGCCTGCGATGATGGCGAGCAAGCGGTTGATGCGGGCGAAAAACGCGGCCTCGTCCACGGGGACGGCAAAGCTCAGCGTGGCGAGCGCGGTGATGCCGAGGAAATGCAACAGGGAATTCGTGCTGGGCGCCGCGTCGAACGTGCCGGGCGACATGGCATGCCAGGCGGCGCCGAGCAGGGCCAGGCCTACCAGGCCAAGGTAGATGGCACAACGGCCGCGATGCAGCACCAGCGTGCCATGCGCCACGCCCCAGGCGCCGAGCGCCAGTCCGATCGGGCCCACGATGCTGAGCGGTGCGGCACCCGCCAGCACGCCGAACCGCTGCAGGAACAGGCAGACGCAAAGCAATACGGTTGTGAAACGCAGGCACGCCGCTTGCGTTCGCAGTGCCGCGGGGGTGACGGTCAGCCCGGGCCGCGCTGGTGAGGGTGTGTCAAGATCAATGGCGGGGTTAAACACGAAATCTCTCTTGCCGGGGGCGGCTGGTGGCTACGCAAGGACGCGTCTGGCCAACACGCCCCGGCAGATTAACATGGCGAAGCGGCGTTCGTTCCGGCTGATGCTCAGGCTCGGCGCGCTGCCACCTGCGATGGTTGCCGTCTGGGCTGGCCTCGCGCCAAAGGCGAGCGCGCAGGCGATCGACCAATACCTCAATGCCGGCATACCAGGCTACGACACCGCGGCCGGCGTGACGGTGGCGACCCGCCAGCATCCGGAATACGACGCACAAGGCGTGCGCCTCGGCAATTTCCTGATCACGCCGGTGCTGCAGGAGAGCGTGGGCTACGACGACAACGTGACCGGCACGCGCGACGCGCACGGCAGCGCGCTGATCGAGACCAACGCGTCCGTCAACGCCGCCGGCGGCTGGTCCGACACGCATTTTGCCGGCGCCCTGTCGGTGGACGATTTCGAGTATCCCGAGCAGTCCAACCAGGGCTTCACCAACTGGACGGCCGCGATCGGCGGCAGCCATGATTTCGGGCGCGACACGCTTAGCATCGGCTACACGCACCTCAACCTGAACCAGACGCCGCGCGACCTGGACGTGCCGGGCCTCAACCAGACGATTGCTTACCGCGTGGACGATTTGCGCGCCAACTACCACGTTGATCTCGGCCGTTTCTTTATCCAACCCGGCATCGGCGTCTCCTACTACAATTTCGACAACGGCACCGTGGGCGGGCAGGAATACCTGCAGACCTACCGCGACCGGGTGACCATCTCGCCCGAACTGGTCGGCAGCTACGAGTTCGCGACACGCCGACGCATCGTGGTGATCGTGCGCGACACGCAATCCGATTTCGACCAGTCGCCGCCCGGCCAGCCCAGGCAGAACTTCAACGACGCCTCTGTGCTGGGCGGCGTCGCCTACGATGCGGACGGGATCATCGGCTTCCGCCTGCTGGCCGGCTACGAGGAACGGGGCTTCGCCGCCAGCGCTGCCTACCGCTCGGTCCAGGCGCCGATCGTCGAAGGGGCCGTCACTTGGACGCCCACGGGGCTTACGACCGTTACCGGCTCGGCCGCCCGCTACATCGAGGATTCGGCCGCCGAGGCCACCGTAGGCTATACCGAGACCGCGCTGAAGCTGCAGGTGGACCATGAATACCTGCGCAACGTCATCCTCTCCGCGCATGGCGCCTTCTATCTCGACGATTACGGCAAGGCCGCGGACGGCACCGGCGGCGGCAACGAGAACTTCTTCACCGCCGGCGTAGGCGCTTCCTACGCCCTGAACCGCAACGTGCGACTGGCTGCCGACTACACGTTCTCGACGCGGAACAGCAGCAGCGGCGGCGCGGTCTCGCCTGTAGGCTTCCTCACGAACGGCGAAGTCTTCGGTAGCAATTATTCCGAGAACACGTTCCGCCTTACGCTGCGCCTTGCGCTTTAGCCCAGGAGAGTTCGATGTCGATACGTAGCGAAGCAAGCAAGGCCTTCTTTTTTGAAAAAAAGAGGCAAAAAACTTTTGTCTCTCCGCCGCTTCAGCAGCCGCGCTCCGCAGACGGCACCTCACTGTTGCAGACGCGGGGTAGTGAAAGTTTTTTGGTCCTTTTTTTCAAAAAAGGACTGCTTGCTTCCTTTCTTGCGCTCACAGCCGCGGCCTGCACGCCAGGCGCGGACCTGCCACCCTTGGCTGACTACACGCCCGGCGCCTACCGGCTAGGCGGCGGGGACCAGATACGCGTGATCACCTTCGGGTCCGACCAGCTTAGCGGGACGTTCCACGTGGATGACCAGGGCCAGGTGGCGATGCCGCTGGTCGGCAACATCATGGCGGGCGGCCTGAGCTCGACGCAGTTCGCGGCCAAGCTGGAAGACACGCTGTCTTCGCAGAAATTCCTCAAGGAACCGAAGGTGTCGGTGGAGGTGCTGGCCTACCGGCCGATCTTCGTGCTGGGCGAGGTGACAAAGCCGGGGCAGTACAACTACTCGCCAGGGATGACGATGCTTACGGCCGTGGCAGTTGCGGGCGGGTTCACGTATCGGGCGGTCGAAGCCTATGCCGGCGACGTGCGGACCGTGGGTGGAGCGGCCAGCGAGGGCAAGATCACGCCGCATTCGTTCCTGGCCCCTGGAGACGTGGTCAAGGTTTATGAGCGGCATTTTTGAGTAGGCAAGGAAGGCCTTCTTTTTTGAAAAAAAGAAGCAAAAAACTTTTGTCTCCTGCTGTGGCGGCAGCTTCGGTGTTTCCTGACAGGCAGGACTGGTGCAGCGGCGTCAGGAGTCAAAGTTTTTTGGTTCTTTTTTTCAGAAAAGAACTGCTTTCTTGATGCCGGAAATCACCCGAAGAAACGTATTAGCCGGCATGGCGTCGACGGCCCTCCTTCCGATGGGCGGAACCGGACGCTACGACGTGCTCGCCGATTACCGCTTCGGCAATTCGCGTGCTGACGCCACCGTGCGCGACATGGCGGATCTTCGGCGGAGCTTCCGGTTTCGTTACATCTACGACAACGGGCGGCTGGACGGTCTGGACTCCTACTGGTCCAAGCACCGGGACTATCCGGAGGGAGATCCCCGTTCGCTGCACGTCTTCGGCGCCGACCATCTGGCGCTGAAAGGCCGCGTGCCGCCCGGCGGCGGCTTGCGGCCGGGCGGCATTGAGTCTGGCATGTTGCGGGCGCTGATCCCTGTCACGCAGGGCATGGTGATCGAGATGCGCGCGAAGTTGCCGCGCGGGATAGGCACGTGGCCGGCGTTCTGGCTGAATCCCGGGGTGGAGTATCCCGACGGGCATTTCTCCGCGACGCCCTGGCCGCCTGAGATCGACATCTTCGAGTTTTTCGACTGGCAAGGACGGCCGCGGCCGCTCCTGATGACGGCGCATCTGCAGGATGCCGGCCGGCCGCGGGATTTCGGCAATGCCGTGCTGATGTCGAAGTTCGCGGGTGGCGAATATGATCCGGGGATCGACTTCTCGGACGGTTATCACGTCTTCGGGCTGGATTGGCAGGCAGACATGCCGGTTTGGCTGCTGGACGGGCAGGTGATCCAGCGCTGCCACTACCTTTGGCAAGCGCCTCCTGCGCACATCCTGATTACCAACCAGATTGGTATGTCCCTAAAGGGGACGGACATGGCGGGGATGACGAACGAGGGTGCCGGCTGGGACTACTGCGTGGATTACCTGCGGGTGTTTAGGCGAGCCTGATCTCTATCTGTGCAGCCGCCACGGCACCGCGCGTGAGGGCGGTTAACGTTGGAAGACACCCCAAGCCAGAAGCCCGAGCGTGAGCCAGAACATGGCACCGAGTGCCAGGCCGATGACCAGGCCCTGGGCTGGGCCGAGCCGGTCCCCTGACGTTTCATCAACGAGCTTGCGGCCCTGCGAGTCGGTTCGGCGCAGCGCCAAAACGATGGCTGCGGGACGGGCGTCGGCATCGGCGTGGACGGGGTGCACTCCCGCCTGCCGCGTAAAAACCTCAGGTCGTGCAGCCATTTCAACCCCTGCGTGTGCGCGGCTTGGCCGTGTCTTTTATGGCTTGGATGCGTTATGGTTCTTGGATGACAAGCTTGTGAATAGACGTGGTTATAAAGCCTTCTGTGTAAAAGGCCAGGGCAACAGATTTTCATCTTCTAGCCACCATGCTGCCCTAATTGTGTGAGCCGCTGGTTAACGGCGATGAAGCAAACTGCTCTTTGATGCCTCCCTTGCGGCACCGGCCCCTGCTGTGCTGGATGTGGCCATGCAACCCGTAGTCACGACAAGCCGCATCCTGATCCTGGATTTCGGCAGCCAGGTCACCCAGCTCATCGCCAGGCGGCTACGCGAAGCCGGCGTGTTCTGCGAGATATGGCCGTTCACAGCCACGCCGGAGCGCATCCTGGCGTGGGCGCCGCGCGGGCTGATCCTGTCCGGCGGACCCGCAAGTGTCGCCGATGCGGGAGCGCCCTTGTCCGACCCGGCGATCCTGGAACTCGGCCTGCCGGTGCTGGGCATCTGCTACGGCCAGCAGCTCCTGGTGGCCCAGCTTGGCGGCATCGTCCAGGGTAGCGACCACCGGGAGTTCGGCCGCGCCTATGTCGATGTGACCGCCGATTGCGCGCTGTTCCACGGCGTGTGGGCGGCGGGCGCGCGCGAGCAGGTCTGGATGAGCCACGGGGACCGAGTGACGGCGTTGCCGCCCGGCTTCCAGGTGGTTGCCAGCAGCGCAGGCGCCCCGTTTGCGGTCATCGCGGACGAGACGCGGCATATCTACGGCACGCAGTTTCATGTGGAGGTGGCCCACACGCCGCATGGCGCAGCACTGCTCCGGCGCTTCGCCATCGGTGTGTGCGGCTGCGCCGGCGACTGGACGATGGCGGCATTCCGCGAACAGGCGATCGCCCGCATACGCGACCAGGTGGGCGAGGGACGGGTGATCTGCGGGTTGTCCGGCGGTGTGGACAGCTCGGTGGCGGCAATGCTGCTGCATGAGGCTGTGGGTGACCGGCTGACCTGCATCTTCGTCGATCACGGGCTGCTGCGCGCCGGCGAGGCGGAGCAGGTGGTGGAGACGTTCCGCGACCGCTTTCATGTGCCCCTGGTGCATCGCGACGCCAGCGCGCTGTTTGTGGGCGCGCTGGCCGGGGTGACGGACCCTGAGACAAAGCGCAAGACGATCGGCCGGCTGTTCATCGAGGTCTTCGAGGAGGAGGCGGCCCGCGCCGGCGGCGCGGACTTCCTGGCGCAGGGCACGCTGTATCCCGACGTGATCGAGAGCGTGTCGGTGACCGGCGGGCCGT
>CAXTCL010000073.1:0-16358 GCA_964242035.1 uncultured Acetobacteraceae bacterium
GGAAGCAAAAGTTTTTTGGTCCTTTTTTTCAAAAAAGGACTGCTTGCTTGCTTGCTTAACCTATACACCCTTATGCACCGCCGCCGCTTCACGCCAGCCGATCAGCTCCTGTTCGCCGCGCTCTCCGGCGACAGCAACCCGATACACATGGACGCCCTTGCCGCACGCCGCACGCAGGCCGGTGTGCCGGTGGTGCACGGGGTGCATGCCCTCGTCTGGGCGCTCGATTGCGCGGCGTCCGACGGGCTGAACCTGGGCGACCTGCAACACCTCAAAGTGCAGTTCGCCAAGTTCATACCGGTGGGACAGGAGGCGACGCTCGAGATCTCGCAACCTGCCCCGGCCAGCGCCCGCCTGACGATCCACACAGCGGGGTTGGCCGCCATCGTTGCCCTGCTGCGCTTCGGTCCGCGCCAGTCAGGCGAGGCCGCACACCCGGCAGCGCCGATCGCACACACACTGCACGCCACGGAATTGTCGCTGGACCAGATGGGCGGGCTTGGCGGCTGGCTCGGCGCGCCGGTAGCTGCCGCCCGGTTCGCGCAGGCGTTCCCCCATGCCGCGTCCCGGCTTGACGCCCGTCGCCTGTCCGGGTTGGCGCAGACGTCCCGCCTGGTGGGCATGGTCTGCCCGGGCCTGCACTCGATTTACGCCGGCCTCACGCTCGAGCTGACCGGCATTACGGCGGGCCAGGACGGCCTCGGGTTTCACGTCATCAAGGCGGACGAGCGGTTCCGGCTGGTGGACCTGGCCGTGCAGGGTGACGGACTCGCCGGCAAGGTGTCTGCCTTTGCACGCCATCCGCCAGTGCCCCCGCCAGAGATGGCCGACCTGGCGCGCCATGTCGACGCGGGGGAATTCGCGGGAACACGCGCGCTCGTCGCCGGCGGTTCACGTGGGCTCGGCGCGCTGACCGCCATGCTGCTCGCTTCTGGGGGTGCCAGCGTGATCATCACCTATGCACGGGGCTGCGACGATGCCGAAGAGGTGTCCGTGCTTATAAACGCCGCCTGCGGGCACCAGGCGTGCAGCGTGCTGGCCTACGATGCCACAAAGCCGGCCAGGCCGCAGCTTGCCGACATTGTCGGCCCGGTCACGCAGCTTTACTACTTCGCAACCACGCAGATATTCCTGCAGAAGCAGGAACATTTTGACAGCGAGGTCTTCCACACCTTCAGCCGCATCTATGTGGATGGCTTTCACGCGTGCTGCCACGCCTTGGAACCAAGGCCCGGTTCGGTGTTCTACCCATCCTCGGTCGCGGTGGAACAGCACCCGGCAGGTTTGCTGGAATATGCAATGGCAAAGGCCGCAGGCGAGATCTTGTGCGACGGGATGCAGGACGCGGGTTGGCGAATACTGAGATCACGTCTGCCGCGATTGTTGACGGACCAGACTGCTACCGTGACGAACGTCGCTACCACTAATGCAGTGGACGTTATGCTATCGCTGATACGGAAAATGTAGAGAGGAAGGCCTTCTTTTTTAAAGAAAAAGAAGCAAAAAACTTTTGTCCCGACGCTGTTTCAACGCATCGCCGCATGTTGGAACACTTGGCTGGTTCAAATGCGGAGGGACAAAAGTTTTTTGGTCTTTTTTTCCAAAAAAGGACTGCTTGTTTCCTTTAGACGCCAGGCCGCACTGTCGTGCTGCCAGTCAACGGCGCGTTTTCATCAAAGCGCTGCCAGCCGGATGCAGTGTATTCCGCACGCCGGGCCGAGGGATCGACAAACGTCCGATTGTTCAGGATGCCTTCGGCCTCAGGGATGCGCCCTTCCTCCGCCTGCACCGTCACCAACGAGCCGCCGCGTCGCACGCCTTCGGCATACACGTGAGCATCCGCCTCAGAGACGCCAGCATGTGTCAGTGCTCCCACCATGCCGCCAGCGCCGCCGCCGATCGCGGCACCCACGCCCGCGCCTGTCAGCGTGGCGACCAGCCAGCCAGCGGCTACCACGGGACCCACGCCCGGTATGGCGAGAGAGCCGATACCTGCAAGCAGGCCAAGCCCGCCGCCGAATATTGTGCCGGCAGTGGCGCCCGTGCCGGCGGCACCGGCGTCGTCCACATTGGCCCCGTTGGTGGTGTTGTAGCGCGTGTCGGCATTGTTGGCGACGACGCTGACGTGCTCGTGCCCGAAGCCTGCGGCTTCGAGCGCGTGCACGGTGGCTACCGCGTCGTCATGGTTGTCGAACAGCCGTGTGAGTGTGCGCATGGTCATGAACTTACGTCCTTATTAGGATTGCTGGCCGACATTGCCCTTGTAGTCGAGCCATACCTGGACGGACTGGCCGCCCTTCATGCCGGTGCCGCGCCAGACGCCGTCGGCGTCCTTCGTCAGGCCGGTCACGTGGCTGTAGCCCTTCTTGGCGATACGGCCGGCAGCCTGGCGCTTGGTGAAGCTGTTGGCGCCCTTTGCCGGCTGGTCCGCATTGGCGCCGGTCGTCGTGACAGCCTGGTTGGTGTCGCCCGACGCGGCGGCCTTGCCGCTGTCATGCGCGGCGCCCATCGGGTTTGCCGTCGCTGGAGCGCCCATGCTGGTGGTCGGTGCGCCGGCATTGTTGCTGGCCGGTGCTGACATAGTCTGGGCGAAAGCGAGGCTCACCGACAGGAAGGTCCCTGCGGTTGCGAGTAGGATCCGTTTCACGTTTTCTCTCCAAGATAGGCTTGTAGGACGCGCTAACGGGATGAAGGCTCGCGGAGTTGCGTTTGCCGGCGAGCAAGCCCGGCGCGCCGCGTCACGGCGAAGAGGGCAGGTATCCTGCGTGTCGCCGCGACACGAAGCATTACGAAGAGCAACTCTGCACACCCATCCTGATTTCGCCGCACTTTATGCAACTGGCGAACATAATGACGGCCCTTATCCGCCTCCATGAAACACGATCTGATCATAGTGCTGATGGTGATCTGGCGGCTGGCGAGTTTTTGTGTCCGCGCGGTGCTGGAGGCTTGGGTTGCCGCGATGCTTGGCGGCATCGTGGCGCTGGCGACCTGCACCGCAGTGATCGCAAGGCGCCGCAGAGCCGGCCACCTGCCTGCGCCGGCCACGCTCAAACCGGGTAAAGCAAGCATGGTGCCGGAATAAGCACGATGGTGCCCAGGAGTGGAATCGAACCACCGACACTGCGATTTTCAGTCGCATGCTCTACCAACTGAGCTACCTGGGCGCCGCCGGGAGGCGAGGCTTAGCCCAGCACGAATAACGGATCAAGGAGCCGGCAGAAAAAGCCGCAAAGGCCTTGTCGATGGCGGACCGGAAACGCATCAAACCGCCAGGAGCAAAAGTTTTTCGCTTCTTTTTTTAAAAAAGAAGGCCTTACTTACCCTCTTCGGCCAAGGCCACCCCGTCCTCCCCAGGCACCACATAGCGTTCGGAAAGCCACCGCCCCAGGTCGATCTCCGCGCAGCGCGGCGAGCAGAACGGGCGTGTCTGCGGCGCTGAAGGTTTGCGGCAGATCGGGCAGGTTTGGCTCAATTCGCGTCCTCGATGACCCATGTTTGTGGCGGAAGTGCCGGGTCTGAGCGCAGGATCAGGGGATAGGTGGACCGCCGTGCAAGGTCCGCCAGCGCCTCAGGGTCGGCCTGCAAAGCCGCCACGACAGCCGGCGTGGTGCGCAGGGCGGCGCGTCTGGCGGGTTCGGACGTCAGAAGGCGCAAGGCAGCAAGGCCGGCGGCATGGGGGCCGGAGAGGAGTTCGTGCAGGGGTGCGGCCAGGCGGGGGCGCAGGATCTCGGCAAAGCCGAGCTGGGTAAAGCCAGCCAGGCGCGGGCGCGCCGGATCGCGCGCCAGGCAGGCGGCGATGTCTGGCCCCAGCGCCTGGCGGCGGCGTGTGGGCACACCGGCCAGGTCCAGCATGATGGCGCCAGACAGGTTACGCAGCCTGATCTGGCGTATCAAGGCGGGCAGCGCCGCACGGTTGGCGGCAAACTGCACCGTGGATTTCTGGCCGCGGACGCCTGTGCTGGCGCCGCCATCCACGTCGATCGCGGTCAGCGCCGGCGTGGGGGTGATGGTGGCGGACAGGCCACCGGGCAGCGCCACGCTTGGGCTGGAGAGTGCCTCGGCATCGGCTTCGAGGTCCTCCCCGAACGCCCGTGCTACGAGCGACAGCCGGCCTGGGAGATCAGGGCGGAGGCGCGCAAACAAGGCGGCGTCGTCGATCTCGATGCTGGCCGACGGGTAGAGGCTTGCCAGGCGGGCAAGCGGGCTCGGTCCGGTCTCGAGCAGATGCGGCGATCCGGCGCACGCGGCAGCGGCGGCGGCAGCCAGACGCGGCCCCTTGCCGCCCTGGGCCGTGCGCGTGATGCGGACCGCGAGCATCTCGCCTTCGGTGCGCCCGCCCGCCCCCTCGCTGTCCGGCAGGAAGCCGTCCTGCTGGCCCGCGAGTGCCACGAAGGCGCCGGCCATGGCGGGCACCACTGTTTCGACCCGCCCCCAATGGACGTCGCCCAGCCCGTCCGGCGCGCCGGGGCGCCACAGCGCGTAATCCTCGAGCGTGCCGCCATCCGTCACCGCCAGGCGGATCTCGCCGGGGCCGACGCTGGCGGCGATGCGCGTCACGGCGAGAGGTAGCCGCGCCCACGCAGGAGCTGCGCCGTCTCGAACAGCGGCAGGCCGACCACGCCGGAATAGCTGCCGGACAGCGCGCGTATGAAGCAGGCGGCAGCCCCTTGGATGGCGTAGCCGCCGGCCTTGCCGTGCCACTCGCCGCCGGCAAGGTAGGCCAGTATCTGCGCCTCAGTCAGCCGCGCGAAGATCACCGTGCTCTCCGACAGCCGTGCGGAGCGGGCGCCGTCGGGGGCCACCAGGACCACGGCAGTCAGCACGTGGTGGCGGCGGCCGGACAGCAAATCCAGGCAGGCGCGGGCCTTCGCCGCGGTCTCGGTCTTGGGCAGTATGCGGCGGCCCACGGCCACCACCGTATCGGCGGCCAGCACGAAGCGGCCAGGCTGGGCGGCGGCGTCCGCCTTTTCGCGCGCCAGGCGCTCGGCATGCGGGCGCGGCAGCTCGTCGCGTCGTGGTGTCTCGTCGATATCCTGCGGGGCGATGTGGTCCGGTGTCACGCCAATCTGGGCCAGGAGAGCCAGGCGGCGGGGGCTGGCGGAGGCCAGGACGAGCTCGGCCCCAGGACTTGCTTGCAGCAAGGGAGGCCTACTTGAAGCGGAACGTGATCCGGCCCTTGGACAGGTCGTACGGCGTCATCTCCACGTTGACGCGGTCACCGGCCAGCACGCGTATGCGGTTCTTGCGCATTTTGCCGCTCACCTGGGCGAGTATCTGGTGCTCGTTGGTGTCCAGCTTCACGCGGAACATGGCATTTGGCAGCAGTTCGGTGACGATACCGCTGAACTCGATCATGTCTTCTTTGGACATTAGGCCTCTTTGTTAGTTGACGATTGGGGGTTGTGGTGAGGTGTAGTTAGGAAGGCAAGGCCTTCTTTTTTGAAAAAAAGAAGCAAAAAACTTTTGGTCCGCTGTCGCGCCGCGTTTCAGCAGCCGCTGGTCGTGCGAAGAGCACGCTGCGCATGACAGGGAGCAAAAGTTTTTTGGATCCTTTTTCAAAAAAGAACTGCTTGCTTACTCTGTTACTGCATCCGAACGCTCAGACTCAGCGCATGGGCCTGCAGCCCCTCCGCCGTGGCCAGCGCCACGCCAGCCGGGCCAATGGCTCCGAGCGCCGCTTCGTCCGCCTGTATCCACGTGGTGCGCTTGAGGAAGTCATAGATCGACAGGCCGGAAGCGAAGCGGGCGGTGCGGCCGGTGGGCAGCACGTGGTTCGGGCCGGCCACGTAGTCGCCCAGCGCCTCCGGGGTGAAGCGGCCGAGAAAGGCGCTGCCGGCGTGGCGTATGCGGCCGAACAGAGCGGCCGGGTCGGCGACCATAATCTGCAGGTGTTCCGGTGCCAGGCGGTCAGTGAGTGCGGCGGCTTCAGCCCAGTCGCGCACCAGGATGATGGCGCCGTGATCGCGCCAGCTGGCGCCTGCGATGTCGTGGCGCGCCAGGGTTGGGAGTTCGCGCTCCACCGCTGTGGCCACTGCGTCGGCGAAAGCTGCGTCGTCGGTGATCAGGATGGACTGGGCGGATTCGTCGTGCTCGGCCTGGGCGAGCAGGTCGATGGCCACGTGGCGCGGGTCGTTGCCCGCATCCGCCAGGATCAGCACCTCGGACGGGCCGGCCACGCCATCTATGCCCACACGGCCGAACACCTGGCGCTTGGCTTCGGCGACGTACGCGTTGCCCGGGCCCACGATGCGGTCCACCGGCGCGATGCTGTGGGTGCCGTAGGCCATGGCGGCCACCGCCTGCGCGCCGCCGACGCGGAAGATCTCGCTGACGCCGGCGCGGCGGGCGGCGGCAAGAACCAGCGGGTTCAGCACGCCGCCGGGCGTGGGCACGCACATGGCGATGCGGCCGACGCCGGCTACGCGGGCGGGGATGGCGTTCATCAGCACGGAGGACGGGTAGGCCGCCTTGCCACCTGGGACGTAGATGCCGACGCTGTCCAACGGGGTCCAGCGCAGGCCCATGGTGATTCCGGCATCGTCGTGCATCTGCAGGTCGGTGGGGAGCTGGGCGCGGTGGAACGCCTCGATACGGGTGGCGGCGAGGTCGAGCGCGGCCTGCAGGTCGGGCGGTATCTGTGCGGCGGCGGCGTCGATCTCGGCGGCGGTGATGCGCAGGGCGCCGGGGGCGAGGGTCAGGCGGTCGAACCGGGCGGTGTAGGCGCACAGGGCGGCGTCGCCGTTCGCGCGCACCTCGGCGATTATGGCGGCGACGGGGGCGTCCACGCTTGCGGTGGTCTCGCGGGCTTCGTGGAGGAGGGCTTCGAAGGCGGCGGGGAATGCGGCGTCGGCGGTAGAGAGGCGCTTCATGAACAGGGTGTGGTGTCAGGGAGGGAAGCAAGCAGTCTTTTTTTGAAAAAAAGGACCAAAAAACTTTCATCTCCCACGCCTGCACACAGGTGTCGGCTGTTCCAGGAGAAGCCCGGCTGGCGGACAGGCGAACGGAACAAGAGTTTTTTGCTTCTTTTTTGCAAAAAAGAAGGCCTTCCTTGCTTGCTCACGCCGCAAGCGCCGCGCGAAACCGGGCGATCCAGGCGCCGATCTCCTCCGGGCGGGTCTTCAGCGCGGTGCGGTTGACGATCAGCCGGCTGGTGACGTGGGCGATCACCTCTGTCTCGCGCAGGCCGTTGGCGCGCAGGGTGCTGCCGGTCTGCACCAGGTCCACGATGAGGCGGGACAGGCCCAGGCCGGGGGCGAGCTCCATGGCGCCGTTCAGGTGGACCACGTCGGCGTGGATGCCGCGGGCGGCGTAGTGGCGGCGCGCGGTGTTCGGGTATTTGGTAGCCACGCGCACGCTGGACCACCGGGCGGGGTCGTCGTCCGGCACCTCGGCAATAGGGGCGGCGACCGAGACACGGCAGGCGCCTATGCCAAGGTCCAGCGGGGCGTAGATCTCAGGGTAGTCGAATTCGGCGAGCACGTCGCCGCCGCAGATGCCGATCTGCGCGGCGCCGTAGGCCACGAAGGTGGCGACGTCGAACGGGCGGACGCGAACCACGTCCAGCCCGGGGTCCGAGGTGGGGAAGCGGAGGCGGCGGCTGGATTCGTCGGTGTAGTCAGCGGCCGGCATGACGCCGGCGCGGGCGAGCAGCGGGCCGCATTCGGCGAGTATACGGCCTTTCGGCAGGGCCAGGACGAGGGTGGGCTGGATATCGGGGGAGAGGTCGGCCTCGCGGTAGGGTGCGCTCATGCGGCGGGGGCTAGCACAAAAGGGCTGGCGAGGTAATGGCTGCCGGTGCCGGCGGGTGCTGCGCATCCAGTGCGCATTGGCGTTGCTCCGCGAAGCCGTCGGGAGTTATGGTTGTAAAGGCAAGAGAATTGGTTCGCAGGTTGGAGGCCGATGGCTGGGTCGAGGTGCGCGTTCGCGGCTCACATCATCAATTCAACACCCGACGAAGCCTGGGCTTGTGACTGTCGTGGTTCATGGCGGCCGGGACATTCCTATGCGTGATCTCCGTTCCATCAAGAAGCAGAGCGGGATGAACCTGACGAGAGAGAGCTGATGGCACTTCGGTTTTTCCCAGCGCAAATTACCAAGGACGAGGATGAAGCCGTAGGAGGGGCCTTCGGCGTCGTGTTCCTGGATTTTCCAGGCTGCATAAGCAGCGGGCAGACCGTTCAGGAAGCCGCCGAAATGGCGGCCGAGGCGCTGGCGTTGCACGTCGAGGGCATGATCGAGGAGGGTATGGCCATACCTGGTCCGTCCGGTCCGTTAGACGTGCCGGATTGGCTGGCCGATGCGCCTGGGCGCGTCGTGGTGACAGTGATGGTGCCTGTCGACATACCCGGGCGGTCTGTGCGGGCGAACGTTACGCTAGATGAGGGGCTTCTCTCCCGATTGGACAGCGCCGCGGCGGCTGCAGGAACATCGCGTTCCGGGTTTATTGCCGAGGCAGTGCGGGAGCGATTGCGGCGGGGACGTGAGGCGGCCTGATCGATGGCGTCAGCCACGCTGATCAAGGCCCGGCGTTCGTATAAAACATGGCGTGCATTTCGAGATCTAAACTCGCAGCTTGATCAGCGCCCAGGCAAGAACTGTCATGAAACGTGGCCTCCATGGCTGAGTCCATCAGTTTCAGCGAACGGAGTCCCACGCCTATCGATGATGTTCTAAAGCATATGTCAGAGTTACACGAAATGAGTAATGCTGTGCTGAGGTCATGAGGGAAAGCATAAGTCAAAAACCAGCAAGGAATCGAATTCTACCGAAACACAACCCTAAATCCGCTCGATCTCCGCCCCACACGCCCCCAGCTTCCGCTCCACCGCCTCATACCCGCGATCCAGATGATACACCCGGTTGACAATAGTCTCCCCCCGCGCCGCCAACCCAGCCAGCACCAGCGAAACACTCGCGCGCAAATCCGTGGCCATCACCGGCGCACCCTGCAACGCACGCACCCCACGCACGATAGCCGACGACCCGTGCACGTTTATCCGCGCACCCATGCGGTTCAGTTCCGGCGCATGCATGAAACGGTTCTCGAAGATCGTCTCGGTAATCATCGCGGCCCCCTCGGCCACCGACATGAGGCTCATGAACTGCGCCTGCATGTCCGTGGGAAATCCCGGATACGGTTCGGTCTTCATGTCCGTACCGTGCAGCCCGTTCAGCCGGCGCACCAGCAACCCACCCGCGGTCTCGCTCACCTCCACGCCCGCCTCGGCCAGCGCCACCGCCAAAGCCGCCATATGGTCCAGACGCGCGCCCAGCAGCGTCACCTCGCCGCCGGCGATGCCGGCCGCGCAGGCATAGGTGCCGGTCTCGATCCTGTCCGGCACGATCGGATGCGCCGCGCCGTGCAGGCTGGCCACACCCTCCACCACCAGCTGGTCCGTGCCGATACCCTCGATCCGCGCGCCCATCGCCACCAAACAATCGGCCAGGTCGGTGATCTCCGGCTCGCGCGCCGCATTGGCCAGCACGCTCCGGCCCTGGGCCAAAGTCGCCGCCATAAGCAGATTCTCCGTGGCGCCAACTGAGACGAACGGAAACACGATATCCGCCCCGCGCAGCCCCTGCGGCACGGCAGCGTGCACGTAGCCGCCCTCCAGCCGTATCTCCGCACCCATCTGCTCCAGCCCTTTCAGGTGCAGATCGACCGGCCGCGCGCCTATCGCGCATCCGCCCGGTAGCGACACCTTTGCTTCGCGGCAGCGCGCCAGCAGCGGCCCCAGCACCAGGATGGACGCGCGCATCTTGCGCACGATGTCATACGGCGCCAGCGTGTTGGTGATACGCCCGCCGATCGACAGTGTGCGGCCGCCCTCGCCGGGCTCCATCGCCACGCCGTGCTGCGCCAGCAGCTCGCCCATCGTGTGCAGGTCGGCCAGCAGCGGCACGTTGGAGAGCACAAGGCGCTCGTCTGTCAGCAGGCCGGCGGTCATCAGTGGGAGGGCTGCGTTCTTCGCACCTCTGATCGGGATTTCGCCGTGTAGCGGGCGGCCGCCTTTTATGAGTATCCGGTCCAAACTGAGGCATCCTAAAGGAAGAAAGAAAGGCCTTCTTTTTTGAAAAAAAAGAAGCAAAAAACTTTTATCTCTCAAGCGCGCGCTGCAGGAAACTCCTCGACAGGGACCAAAAGCTTTTTGCTTCTTTTTTTCAAAAAAGAAGGCCTTCCTTGCCTTACATACGCGGCAACGAAACGCCACGCTGCCCCATATACTTTCCCTTCCGGTCCGCATAGCTAACCTCAGGCGCGCTCTCCCCGCGCAGGAACAAGAATTGGCAGATACCCTCGTTGGCATGGATCTTCGCCGGCAGCGGCGTGGTGTTGCTGATCTCGATCGTCACCTGGCCCTCCCATTCCGGCTCCAGCGGCGTCACGTTCACGATGATGCCGCAGCGCGCATAGGTCGACTTGCCGAGGCAGATCACCAGCACGTCGCGCGGGATGCGGAAATACTCGATGGTGTGCGCCAGCGCGAAGCTGTTCGGCGGGATGATGCACACCGGTGCGGTGCGGGTGACGAAGCTGTCCGCGCTGAAATCCTTCGGGTCCACGATTGCGCTGTCCACGTTGGTGAACACGCGGAAATCCGGCGCCACACGCGCGTCGTAGCCGTAACTGGACAGGCCGTAGCTGATCACGCCTTCGCGCTTCTGGCTCTCGACGAACGGCTCGATCATGCCGTGCTCGGTGGCCATGCGGCGTATCCAGTGGTCGGGCAGGACGGGCATGGGGGCTGGGGCGACTCCGTGGGCGCCGTCAACTTAGCCGATCTCTGGCGCGTCCGCTTGGTCCGGCGTTGCGGGCGGCACGTCGCGCGCGCGGGCCTGGGTCTTGCGGCGTCGTAGGTTCTCGCGCAGGGCGGCCGCCTCACGCGCCTGGCGGGCTTGGGCTTCGGCCTCGGCTTTGGGGCTTAGGTTTGGTGTGTCGGCCATCTTGGCGGGTCCGGGCTTGGGTAAGGCAAGGAAGGCCTTCTTTTTTGAAGAAAAGAAGCAAAAAACTTTTGCTTCTCCGCCTGCCTTACGGCCCGGCCGGTTCTGCCGGCGCATCTATCGGCAGAACGAGCCGGCGCCTTGATGCAGGCGAGGAAGTAAAAGTTTTTGCTTCTTTTTTTCAAGAAAGAAGGCTTTCCTGCCGTGGCCGGTCCGGCCGGCAACTTAGGTGTGTCGCATCCGTAGAGATCGGACACCGCCTTGAATGGAGGACTTCAACATGGGTTCTGGTGCCGTGTCGGAACAGACATTCGACTGGATCTTCTTCGCCATCGTCATCCTCCCCACCGCTTACCTGGTCTGGGACTGGTTCAAGAATCGCTGATCTCCGATACCCAGCTGATGCACGGCTGGGACGGGCGCGTTAGGCGCTGCCTGCTGCGACCGCCCGTCGGCATTCACGCGAGCTATCCTCGTTGATGCTACGTATAGCCTTAGTTGCGCAGGCTCGGATCGGCGGGTTCAAGCCGAGTTTGTTGGACGGTTAACCCTCGTTATCCTCACGTCACCTCGTCGGTAAACACCGTGAAGCCCGACAGGATCGACGGTCCGAACACGGTGGATATCGCCACGTCGGTCGCATCGCGCCCGCGCGCCATCAGGATGCGCCCGATGCGGGGCTTGTTGTGGCGCGCGTCAAACGTGTACCAGCGCCCGCCCAGATACGCTTCAAACCAGGCCGAGAAATCTCCGGGCGGGTAAGGCGATGGCATGCCAATGTCGCCCAGATAGCCGGTGCAGTAGCGCGCCGGGATGTTCATGCAGCGGCACAGGGCAACCGCAAGATGCGCATAGTCGCGGCAGACGCCGCGGCCTTCCTCGTAGGCCTCCCAGGCGGTGCGTGTAGAGCGCGCGTCCTGGTAGTTGAACTTGATGTGCCCGTGCACGAAATCGCAGATCGTCTGGACGCGGCCCCAGCCAGGCTCGGTGCTGCCGAACATGTACCAGGCGGCGTCGCTCAGGCGGTCCGTCTCGCAGTAACGGCTGCCCAGCAGGAACGTCAGCTTGTCGTCCGGCAGGTCCTCCACCTTGTGCTGTATGGCGTCCCAGGCGATCTCGTCTGGCTGTCCGGTGTCGAAGCATTCGAAATCGGTGGCCAGCGTGGTGCGGCCGGGCGGCGCCAGGATGCGGGTGCAGACATTGTCGAACCCGTCGCGGTAGGTGCTCAGAGGGGCGCCAGGGCTGACGGTGATAGGGCCGGGGCTCAGCAGGTCACCCGCGCGGCTCGGGTGCACGCTGATGCAGAGCATCATCGGCGTGGTTTGCGGGCAGTCGAAGCTGATTTCGTAGCCGGCGCGTATCCGCATGCAGGGTGGGTCTCCAGGGTGGGCCGCGGCGAGCGCGGCCGTGATCGCGGAAATTGTAAGCCAGTCCGAGGCGGATTATGCAACCTTCATGCCCGCATCTTCCCAGTCTTTGCTCGCTGCCGACGATCCCGCGCCGGTGCAGACCACAAGCGGCGCGGCGGGTTCGCCCTTCCTGCTGGTCTGCGACCATGCCGGGCGGCGCGTACCGTCGGCGCTGGGCGACATGGGGGTGGCCGCACCCGACTGGGACAGGCACATCGCCTGGGACATAGGTGCCGCCGGCGTGTGCGCCGCCCTCGCCCCGGCGCTGGGTGCTGCCTGTATCGCCCAGGCCTATTCCCGGCTGGTGATCGATTGCAACCGCACGCCCGGGCACCCCACCTCGATCCCGCCTGTCAGCGACGGCACGCGCATTCCGGCCAATGCCGGACTGGCGGCCGAAGCCGCGGCGCTGCGCGTGGCGGAAATCTTCACGCCCTATCATGCAGCCATCGCCGCGGAACTCGACCGGCGCAGGGCAGCAGGCACGCCTGCCGTGCTGATCGCCATGCATAGTTTCACCCCCATCCTCGCAGGTGTCGCACGGCCCTGGCAGGCCGGGGTGCTCCACAACAGGGACCCGCGCCTGTCCCGCGTGCTGGCGCGACTACTACAGGCCGAAGGTTTCGTGGTGGGCGACAACGAGCCTTACCAGCTCAGCGACGACTCCGACTACACCGTGCCGGTGCATGCCGAGCGCCGCGCCCTCGCCTATGTGGAGCTGGAGATCAGGCAGGACCTCATCACGACGGAAGCTGGACAGCTTGCCTGGGCCGGGCTGCTCGCCAGGCTACTGCCACTTGCGCTGGCTGAGGCTGGTGCTGCTGGAGGGGATTGAACTCTCGACCTCTCCCTTACCAAGGGAGTGCTCTACCACTGAGCTACAGCAGCGCCGGGGCAACGAAGCGCGGCCTACCTAGACGTCACCGACTCCGAACGCAAGCCTGACCGGCGCCCCCGCAGCCGGATTGGCAAACCCGACAACACAGGAACGCCAACAATGCCATACGAGCTGTTCTACTGGGATGGCCTGCAAGGACGCGGTGAGTTCGTGCGCCTGGCGCTCGAAGAAGCGGGCGCCGAGTACGTGGACGTGGTACGGTCCAAGAAGGCGGGGCAAGGAACGAAAGCCATGCTGGCACTGCTCGAAGGCGACGCGCTCGCCTGCCCGCCCTTCGCCCCGCCCTTCCTGCGGGACGGCGACGTCATCGTTTCGCACGCCGCCAACATCCTGCTCTATCTCGGCCCGAGGCTGGGCCTGGCGCCGGACGACGAAGCGCTCCGTCACACCGCCCACGGCCTGCAACTCACCATCACCGACTGCGTGGCCGAAGTGCACGACACGCACCATCCGCTGGCCACGGGAGACTACTACGAAGACCAGAAGGACGCGGCCCTGGTCCGCTCCGCTGATTTCCTGCGGAACCGCATGCCGAAATACCTCGGCTACTTCGAGCGCGCGCTGACGCGCAATCCACACGGTGCACAACACATCCTGGGCGACAGGCTGAGCTACGTGGATCTTTCGCTGTTCCAGCTTTACGCCGGCCTATGTTATGCCTTTCCGAAATCGACCGCGCGGCTGCCCGGGCTATACCCGTCGCTGGCGGCGCTGCATGATGCGATCGCTGCACGGCCTAACGTTGCAAGCTACCTGGCTTCGAAGCGGCGGATACCGTTCAACGAGTCGGGGGTGTTCCGGCATTATCCGGAGCTGGATCAGCTTTGAGGGTGCCCGACACGAAAAGTAAGCAAGGCCTTCTTTTTTGAAAAAAGAGCAAAAAACTTTTGTCATCCCGCATCGTCAGCGTGCGTGTTCTTTCAAGGACGAAAGACCGCTGCAAATGCGGGGGAACAAAAGTTTTTTGCTTCTTTTTTTCAAAAAAGAAGGCCTTGCTTGCCTTCTACTGACTGAACCGAAACCGAATCAATTCCGTCGCCAAACCTCTTCCTGCAGCAGGGTGGCAAAGGCGACCCAGGCCAGCAACGGTGCGTCGGCATAGGCGGCCCTCCGGTCCACCAGGGCCGCGGTGCCGGCGGTGGCCGAGGCGGTCACCACCATGCCCGCCGTCACGCCCAGCGCTTCGCCCAGTCGCCTGCGGCCGAACAGCACCCAGGAGAAGCCGGCGATGCCCAGCAGGTTCAGCGACCAGGCAGCCAGCGCGGCGCTCCGCCTGGGCGAGGCCGGCGCGGTCAGCAGTCGGTAGCCGGAATAGGCGAGCAGCGCGTCCAGCGCCGTCCAGGCGATGCCGAACACCGGGGCGGGCGGCGTGAAAGACGGCTTGCGCAGCGCAGCATACCAGACGGCCGTCTGGGGATGGGCCGGCCCGGGGTTCCACTGCGCACCCAGGAGTTGCGCCGTCATCACGGCAGCGGTGGTGGCAAGGGCAGCTTCGGTCTTTCTCATCCCGCGCACACGCGCGCCGGACGCCGAAGTTTGCCGCGTGGCCGCGCGCAACTGCGTGAGGCGTGCCGCGTCTGCGTGGCACCCCTTATCGTGCAAGCCAGGAGTGGCCCATGGCCTTACATGCAGTCGAGATCACCCCGCTGGTTGCCCTGCTCGCCGGCGTCCTCATCCTGCTGATCCCGCGCCTGCTGAACCTGATAGTGGCGTTGTACCTGATCGCGATTGGCGTGCTGGGCCTAGCGCCGCACTTCATGCACTAGCCGGGCTGGAGGCGGAGAAAGGAAGCGAGGCCTTCTTTCTTGCAAAAAAGCTTTTGTTCCCTGCTCCTGCACCAAGGTGGGGCTAGTCCTGCCTGAGCGCGTGCTGGCAGGAACAGGCAGGGCCTTGGTGCAGGCGGGGGAACAAAAGTTTTTTGCTTCTTTTTTTCAAAAAAGAAGGCCTTGCTTCCTTACGCTGCCTTAGCCTGCCCGATCACCCGAACCAAATTCCCAAGCACGTCATCCGCCGCCCGCACCCGCTCGGCCACGTTCATGTCGCGCACTAGCGCCAGCTTGTGGTCCGGCCGCAGCTTCACCAGTCCCTTGCGGGTGCCTAGCCAGGCGATCAGCCCGGATGGGTTGCTGAAGGCGTTGCCGCGGAACTGCAGCACCATGCCTTTCGGGCCGGCTTCCAGCTTTTCCACGCCGGCGGTGCGGCAGGCGCGCTTCAGGCGGACCACCTGCAGCAGGTTGTCCACTTCTTCGGGGAGCGGGCCGAAACGGTCCACCAGTTCGGCGGCCAGGGCTTCGCTCTCGCCGTCCGTGCTCAGCGCGCCGATGCGGCGGTAGAGGCCCAGGCGGACCGGAAGGTCGCGCACGTAGGCGTCCGGGATCAGCACCGGCAGGCCCAGGTTGATGTTCGGCGTCCAGTCGCGGTCTTCGGTGCGTATGCGGCCGCGGGCGGAGCGCATCTCGGCCACCGCGTCCTCCAGCATCTGCTGATAGAGCTCGATGCCGACTTCGCGGATGTGGCCGGACTGTTCGTCGCCCAGCAGGTTGCCGGCGCCGCGTATGTCGAGGTCATGGCTGGCCAGGGTGAAGCCGGCGCCGAGCTGGTCCAACGTCTGCATCACGTGCAGGCGTTTCTCGGCGGCGCCGGAGAGCTTCGAGCCGGGCGGCCAGGTGAGATAAGCGTAGCCGCGCTGCTTGCCGCGGCCGACGCGGCCGCGCAGCTGGTAGAGCTGGCCCAGGCCGAACATGTCCGCGCGGTGGATCACCAGCGTGTTCACCGCCGGCATGTCCAGGCCGGATTCGACGATGTTGGTCGATAGCAGGATGTCGTATTTGCCGTCGCCGAACTCGGTCATCACCCGTTCCAGCTCGGTGGGCGCCAGGCGGCCGTGCGCCTCGACGATGCGCGCTTCCGGCACGATCTCGCGCAGGCGGGTCTGCATCTTTGGCATGTCTTCCAGGCGGGGGACCACGCAGAAGATCTGGCCGCCGCGGAAACGCTCGCGCTGTATGGCCTCGCGTATCACCACGTAGTCGAACGGCATGATGAAGGTGCGCACCGCCATGCGGTCGACCGGCGGCGTGGCGATCAAGCTCATCTCGCGCACGCCG
>CAXTCL010000074.1:0-16346 GCA_964242035.1 uncultured Acetobacteraceae bacterium
GCTTTCGAGACCAAGTCCGACCAACCCTAGACCGCGCACGACAACGCTCGCCCACCGTCAGGTCCAGAAAATGAAAAAATACCAGGTCATCATCGCGGGGGCCGGTCCCAGCGGCACCATCGCCGCGTATGCCCTCGCCCTTCGTGGAATCGACGTATTGCTCGTCGAATCGCAACCCGAATGCCCGGAGGATTTGCGCGCGTCCACCTTCCACCCGCCCACACTTGAGATGCTCGATGACCTCGGCCTGCTAGACGAGCTGGACGCCATGGGTTTGCGCGCGCCGATCTACCAGTATCGTAACCGCCGCAGCGGTGAGATCCTGGCGTTCGACCTCACCGAAGTGGGCGATGTACTCAAATATCCCTACCGCCTGCAATGCGAGCAATGGAAGCTTTCGCGCCTCATCTGCGCGCGGCTTGCGGCACACCCGAATGCCGAACTGCTCTACAGCCATCGCGTCGTCTCCCTCTCGCAGGATGAGTCTGGCGTAAGCGTCGCTTTGGAAGGCTCTACCGCCATCAAATCTGTGCAGGGTCAGTTCCTTATAGCCGCGGACGGCGCCAATTCCGTTGTACGAAAATGGTTGGACATCGGTTTCGACGGGTTCACCTACCCGGAAAAGTTCCTCACCCTCACCACCCATTTGCCCGCAGAGGACTATTTCCAGAATCTTTCCTACGTAAACTACGTTGCGGACACGACGGAGTGGTGCGTGCTACTACGCGTACCTTCGCTCTGGCGCATCCTGGTGCCGGCCCCGGAAGAAGACTCGGATGCAGACCTGCGGTCCGACGCCAAGAAGAACGCCGTCTTCGGCGGCCTGTTCGGCGAAGCAGGCTTGGCAGCTGAGACCGTGCACAGGACGGTCTATCGCGTGCACCAGCGCGTGGCACAGCGCTTTCGCGAAGGGCGCATCATCCTGGTGGGAGATTCCGCTCACCTCAACAACCCCCTGGGCGGCCTGGGAATG
The DNA here is from genome assembly GCA_964242035.1 of uncultured Acetobacteraceae bacterium. Classification (GTDB taxonomy): domain Bacteria; phylum Pseudomonadota; class Alphaproteobacteria; order Acetobacterales; family Acetobacteraceae; genus BOG-908. Next base: position 974 of record CAXTCL010000074.1, read on the forward strand.
AACTGTGGCATCCACGACGCAATCAACCTCGTCGACAAGATCACCGCCATATTGCAGGACGATGCCGATGCGGAGGCGCTGCTGGACCGCTACAACCGTCAACGCCGCGCGGTGATGACCGATTTTGTGCAGCGCCAGACAATCAGGAACAAGCAGTTCATCGAGGCAGGAACAGAGGCGGCGCAGATTCAGGGGCAGGCGCAGATGGCGGCCATCCTCGCCGAGGATACCGCCCGGCGGCATTACCTGTTGCAGCAATCCATGTACAACAGTCTTGTCATGGAAAGGCAAATCGTCTGACACCAAGTTTGAGCGAAGGCGAGGTAAGGCCTCCTTTTTTCCAAAAGAGAAGCAAAAGCTCTTCTCCCCACGTTGCTTCAGCGCGCAGCTTAATTCTGGGGTTGGACGGCTGATGTTACTGCGAGGACGCAAACGTTTTTTGGTCTTTTTCAAAAAAGACTGCTTGGTTCCCTTCAATCTTACCATCCTCAAAATTTCTCCAGCAGCCGTCCGAAGCCGGCAACCTTATCGCCGATACCCTGACTACGCAGCGCGTGCCAGTACGTCGCCGTGTTGATCGCGATCACCGGCATCTCCAGCCAGAGTTCCGCCTGGGCCGCCACAGCTGCGAAAGCCAGGTTCGTGCCGCATTGCACGACGGCATCCACCCCGGCGCTGACGTCCGCAGCCGCGCGCCTGAGAGTTCGCGGTGTCTCGTGGGCGATCAGCATCGGCGAGGCACAGCGCAGGCCTTTCAGATTGACAACCTCATAGCCGATATCGGTGAAGAACCGCTCCACCTGCCTGTCTGCCACTGGCATGTAGGGGGTGATGATGCCGAGCCGCCTGATGCCGCCAAATGCCTTCAGCGCGGCCTGCACCGCCATCGATCCCATGATCAACCGGCGGCCTTGCGTGCGCGCTTCCAAACTTTCCTGCAGCCGCGCGGCACCGTCGCGCCCGTCCCAGAAGGTCTCGGCGGACATGCCCATCACCACACAATCCGGCGACATGCTCATCGCCACATCCACAGCACCCATGGTCGCATCGCGAATATCCGTCAGCATCGCCATAAAAGAGGCGTCATCGCGCACCTGCCGGTCCGGAATCGGAATCCGGCAGAAGTGATTGGTGATCCCAGGCGGCCGCATGTCGTCGTATTCTGGTTGCACGCTGGTATTCGTGGAGGGCGCCAGAACGGCGAACTTTCCGCGCCAGCCGAGCGAGTCCACCATTTACCTCTCCTGCGATCCAAACACATTACGGGCCAGGACGGCCGCGTTCAATCCAGACCGCTTCTCTATCCACAGCGCGACTATCCGCAGGAGGCAAAATTGGCTGCCTTTATCGTAGAAACAGTCCGTATCACCGACCGCGCGGCGTTCATGCGCTACGTGGAGCAGCTCGGTAACCTCAGCGCGCAATTCGGCGGTGAGCAGATCGTGCGCGGCGCCGCCACAGCCATCCTTGATGGGGAGGCCGAACCCGGCGAACGCGTTGTAGCATGCGCTTTCCCGATGCTGACGCGATACGCGCCTATTTCAGCTCTCCAGCCTACCAGGCCGCCCGCACGCCCCGCATCGGCGCGGATGAAGCAAGCTTCCGTCTGGTAGAGTATATGCCCACCGCGAGAAGGCGCTTTTCCCTCCTCAGGAGCGGCACTCCTCCATTAGATCCTCGGCAATCGCCTCCGCGGCAGCCTTCAGGCTCGGCACATATGCTTTCACCGCCGCGGGCAGCGTCATCGCCGAGGAAAACACCGCTAATGTCAAAGTGCCCTGACAGATACCGTTCAGCAGCACAGGCACCGAAATCGCCGAAGTCTTACCGGGATTCGCCGTGTAGCGTATCCTGTCATAGCTGGCATATCCCTGCTCGCGGATCTCTTTCAGCTCCACCAACAACCGAGTGATGATTACCTGTGAGTTCGGGTCGTCCGCGCGCCGGACTTTGTCGAGAATTGAGTCGCGGTCCTCGTCACTGCTGAAGGCCAGGTGAACCTTGCCGCTGGAGGAGCCTAGTATCGGCATCGTATAACCCGGATGGTAGAGATTGAGCGTGAACGGCGCGATTGCGTGGGTCGATTCCCGGATCATCGTCGACATGCCGACCCGTGTGCATACGCTGATCGGCCAGCGTAGCTCCCGCGTCAGCCGGGTAATGTGAGGCCGTGACGCGGCAGCCAGGTCGTCGTCCTGCTGGTAGCCGGCACTCAGGGTGCGTACCAGGGCGGTCGGCCGGTAATGCTTGCGCGTCGTCTCGCGCTCGACCATCTGCTCGGCAACCAGCGTCTCGACAATCCGGTAGGCAGTCGGATAGGGCAGACCACAGAGGGTGGCGATGGATGTCATGCTCAGCGAGCGGTGCTGGTTGATGGCCTGCAGCACCTTCAACGCACGCCCGACGGCGCGTATGCTGCTGTCGTCAGGCGCATCGTTCGCCGCCAATGCGCCGTAGGCATTCATCGCTCGAGCCACCATCATACCCTCCTGTCCAGTTAGCCTCGGGGGCGATTGCGTCCCTTACAGGACACTATGTTCGCGCTCTCCGCCAGACGAGCAAAAATCGTGCTAACGCTTGTGGTGCCTGAACCTGCGATGCAGCTTCACTCCTAGTTCCAGGAAACCCGACAATGGATTACGACTACGTCCCGCTTCCTCAACGCCAGCCTTTGCACTGGCCGAATGGCGCACGCATCGCCCTGATCCTGACGTTCAATCTGGAAACCTGGGACCTGACCAAGCCGACGGACAAACCTTATTACGCCGGCGGGCCGGCGATCCTGCCCGATATCCTGCCCGGTGACACGCCGGATTTCCCGAACTACACGTGGCGCGAGTATGGCCAACGCGTGGGCATCTGGCGCCTTTATGAGCTGTTCGACAAACTTGGCGTCCGCGCCTCCTGCACCACCAACGCGGTCACGTTCGATCGCCGGCGGGCCATGGTGGATGCCTGCCTGGAGCGCGGCTGGGAACTGCTGGCGCATAACTGGGAGCAAGGCGAACTTCTCACCAGCTTCGCCAAGGAACCCGAACGCGAGCGTGAAATCATCCTGCGCTCGCTCGAGAAATTCGAGAAAGAAACTGGCCGCAAGGCCCGCGGCTGGCTGTCCTCCAGCCTGCGCGGCACACTGCAGACAGCCGGTATCCTCGCTGAACAAGGCTGCCTGTTCTACTGCGACATCATGAACGACGACCAGCCTTTCCTGCTGCGCACACCGCACGGCCCGATCGTCGCGGTTCCCTATTCCAACGAGATAAACGACTTCACTTTCATCACCCGCAAGAATTTCACTACCGACCAGTTCCGCGACGCCCTGATCGAAGAGTTCGACGTGCTCTACGAGGAAGGAGCTACGTCCGGCCGCATCATGAATGTCGGGCTGCATCCCCACGTGTCCGGCCGCGCCCACCGTATCCGCGCCCTGCGCCAGTTCATCGAGCACGTTCAATCAAAAACCGATGTCTGGTGGCCCACACGCGAGGAAATCGCCACCTGGTATGTGCAGAATCACGCGGCGCACTTTCCGAACCAACTCGGCGCATGACATCGCCGGCGCCGGACTATGCAGACCCGCAAAACTGGTTTGCTCAACCGGACCGCGCCGTGCCCAACGAAACGGCCGTCTTCTACGTCCACCCCACCACCTATCCGGGTGAGCTGTGGAATGAGGATCTCGCCACCTCGCCGGGCATGCACGACGCGACCGCCGGCATCATGGCACGCCAGACCGCGCCCGTCGCCGCGTCGTGCCGCGTTTTCGCCCCGCGTTACCGCCAGGCCTCCAGCCGGGCCTTCCACGAGCGCGGCGCTGGCGCCGATGCCGCCTATGCCCTCGCGTACGAGGATGTGTGCGCGGCCTTCCGCCATTACCTGCGCCATTGGCACCGCGGCCGCTTGGTCCTGCTCGGCCATAGCCAGGGCGCCCTGCATGTCGGCCGGCTTCTCGCCGAACTGCTCGAGCCGGAGGGCCTGGTGACTGACCTGATCGCCGCCTATGCCGTCGGCATCGGCTTCAGCGAAGCGCTTTTCGGCACCCGCTACCGGATCATCGCCCCCTGCGAAAAGCCGGATCAGACTCGCTGCCTGATCAGCTGGAGCACGTTCCTCGAAGGCGGCGATCCCTCCGGCTTCCTCCAGCGCACTGGCGAACGCGACGCAGCCTACCTGAACGGCAAGCCACCGGGCTCGCCGATCTGCATCAATCCCGTCAGCTTCGATGCCGGCCGTCCCGAAATGCCGGGGGCACGCGTCCAAGGCGGCATCGTATGGGTCAACGCTGCGCCGCCCGGCACGACCGCGTTGCCAGGCGGCAACATGCACATGCACGATCTGGCATTGTTCGAGCCGTCGCTTGGCGAAGACGTGCGGCGGCGTATCACCGCAAGGCGGCTGGATGGTTCTGCTGAAACGAACCGTCTCGTCCGGCGGCGATCATGAACGGCCTTGAGGGGCAATGGACGTCTTCGGGAATGCTGCCTTTCGGCGGCGGCTTCCTGCGTTATGCAACGCAAGGCGAGGGGCCGGCGCTGATCCTGCTTCCCAAGCTTGGCGGCTGGATCGCGGACTGGCGCCATGTGGCGCCGCTGCTCGCCGCCCGCCATAAGGTGATCGCTATCGATCCCCCGGGCCATGGCGGCTCCGTGATGGCCGTCACACCGCCGTACCTGCACACCGTCCCGGAATCCGCAGCCGCCATAATGGCGGTCATCGACACGCTCGGCATCGGCCGCTTCAGCCTCGCCGGCAACTCGCTAGGCGGGTGCATCGGAATTGCCATTGCCGCCATGTGGCCCGCATCGCTCGACCGTCTCGTGCTGGTCAGCGTCAGCCTCGCCCCGCGCATGAGCATGGCAGCCATCGCCGCCAGCGACGCCGCCCAGCCGGAAGGCACATACACGCCGGACGGTCTCCCCGCCCCACGCAGCGGTGACGATCTGCGCCGCTTCGGCCCGATCAGCGAACAGGTCGTGGCCGAACAGAACCTCAGCCGTGCCGCAAGCGGATTATGGCTGCGTCCCAGCGAGCGGGGTGTCGGCCGAATGGGCATCGAGGACTATCTTCCCCGGATCGCAGCCCCAGTCCTGGTCATCAACGGCGCTGCCGGCCACTACGTGAAATACATCCAGGTCGCCGAGCGGCTGATCCCCTCGGTGCGCACCACCCAACTCCCGGAGGGAGGCCCGTTCTTACATCAGGAACATCCGAATTCCGTTGCTGCCAGGATCATCGACTTCCTCAATGCCGCATGATGGCGCCGTCCATGGACGCCCCTCTCATCTTCATCGCAAGCTTGGACGTGGCGCACCATGCAGAGCCATTGCGCGTCCACATCGTCCGCCCGCCCCGTCAACCCGACGCTGTCGTCCTGTTCTCCCACGGTGCCGGCCTCGCCGGCGCCTCTTACGCGCCGCTCTTCCGCATCTGGGCCCAACACGGCCTCGCCGTTCTCGCGCCCGATCATGTACAAAGCGCTGCTCCTCTCTGGCACACTCGAGTCCAGGACATGCAGGCGTTATGGCGCGGCGTCGCGATCATCGAGCGCCAGCTGCCCGCGCCGGAATGCCGCCTCAGCGGCGGTCTCCCGCGTGTAGCGGGCCATTCCTATGGCGGCCACACCGCCGCCATCCTGCTGGGCGCCCGCCCCCTGATAGCCACGCCGTCGTATGGCGATCTCCGTCTGAACGAGGCTGCGTCAGGCATTTTGCTGGCGCCGCCTGGTAACGGTGGTCCTGAAAACCTCACCCCCGAGTGGGTCGGGCGGGCACCTTATCTCGACATGGATTGGTCTGGCCTGGATCGGCCCGTCATGACCGTTGCAGGCATGCTGGACAACTCACCGTTGTCAACCAAGGACTGGCATTGGCACACCGGCGCTTTCCACAACGCGCCGCCCGGAAACAAGGCCCTGGCGGTGGCCGTGGACGGCGACCATTATCTGGGCGGCATCGCCACGGATCGTGGTGCCACGGATCCCGCGCTGCTGGCCGAAATCGCCGGAATTACGGCTGGTTACCTTGCGGATCCACGGAAGAAGCTGCGCGCACCTACGCTGCAGATTTGCGCTCGGTGAAACAAGGAAGAGAGCAGGGCCTTTTTTTGAGAAAAGAAGCAGAAAACTTTTACATCTCGGCTGCGCAGATTTCCGCGCCAGGTCCGCCATCGTTCGCTCGGCAGAACCGGCGCGAATTTTAGTGCAGGCGGGAACGCAAAAGTTTTTTGGTCTTTTTTTTCAAAAAAGGACTTTTTGCTTTCTGCCGGCCCACCCCCGCGTAGCCGCGTCCCGCGCCACGAACGCATCGATCGCCGCCTGGCAGCTCCTCGTAAGAGCAATGTCGTCCCAGCCATTCAGCAGCTTGGTGCGGAAAACCGGCTCGATGTTGAACGCCCATGCCCGGCCGCCGATGCGAATGCTGCAGGCCTGCAAATCCACATTCGCCGCCGGCTCATCGCCGAGCGCGGCCAGGATCGCCTCGCCATCCGCCTCCGTTACCTGCGCGGGCAGCAATCCCTGCCCGGCAGCATTGGCGGTGAAGATGTCGCCGAAGCTTGGCGCGATCACGCATCGTATGCCGTAATCGGCCAACGCATACACGGCTGCTTCGCGCGACGATCCGCCGCCAAAGTTCCGCCGTGCCGCCAGGATGACCGCCCCGGCATGACGCGGATCGTTCAGTGCAAACGCCGGATCCTGCCGCAGGTCATGAAAAAGCACTTCGGCATAGCCGGCGCTGCGCGGGCGTTTCATGAAGCGCGCGGGGATGATCTGGTCGGTATCGAGCCCGGATTGCGCCAGCCCGCAAGCCGGCCCGGTGAGGATCGTGAAAGGCTGCATCAGCAAGCCCTGCCGGTCAGCATCGGCCGCACGTCTTGCAGCCGTCCCGCCACCGAGGCGGCGGCGGCCATCGCCGGTGACATTAAATGGGTGCGCGATCGCGGCCCTTGGCGGCCGATGAAGTTGCGATTCGTGGTGGAGGCGCAGCGTTCTCCCGGGCGCACCAGGTCGCCGTTCATGCCGACGCACATCGAGCAGCCGGCATCCACCCAGTCCAGCCCGGCCGCGATGAAGATCAGATGCAAACCTTCTTGTTCCGCCTGGCGCTTCACCGGCCCTGACCCCGGCGAGACCATGCCCGGCACCCGCGCCTGCCGGCCGGCCAGCACCCGCGCCGCTTCGCGCAGATCCTCGATTCTGCTGTTGGTGCATGATCCGATGAAAACCCGGTCCACCGCGATGTCCTGCAGGCGTTGCCCGGCATGCAGGCCCATGTAGGCGATCGCTTCGCGCGCGTGATCCGCGCGCGCGGCGTCTTCCATGCGGGCAGGATCGGGCACGCAGCCGACGATCGGCAGGGCGTCCTCCGGGCTGGTGCCCCAGGTGACGATCGGCGCTATCTCCGCGCCCGACAGCATGATCTCGCGGTCGAAAGCGGCATCCGCGTCGGAGGGCAGGACCCGCCATGCTTCCGCCGCCGCTGCGAAATCCTCCGGTGCATCGGGCCGCCCACGCAGGTAATCGATTGTCTTCTCGTCCGGCGCCACCATGCCGCACCTTGCCCCGCATTCGATCGACATGTTGCACAACGTCAGGCGGCCCTCCACCGAAAGCGCCCGTATCGTGTCCCCGGCATATTCGATGGCGTGATGCCGGCCACCATCGGCCCCCAGCCGCGCCACCATGGCAAGCGCCACGTCCTTGGCCGAAGCGCCGGGCGGCAACGCGCCTGTCACGCACACTCGCATCAGCTTCGGACGGCGCTGCCACAGGGTCTGCGTCATCAGCACGTGCGCCGCCTCGGAGGCCCCGATGCCAAGCCCGATGGCGCCCAGCGCGCCATGCGTCGAAGTATGGCTGTCGCCGCACACGATCACCAACCCGGGCAGCGTCAGGCCGCGTTCGGGGCCCACGACATGCACGATCCCCTGCCGGCTGTCGCGCAATCCGATCAGCGGGATGCCAAAGTCGCGTGCGTTCACCACAAGGCGCTGCATGATATCGGCGATCGCCGGATCGCCGGCGCCGCTGTCGCGCCCCTTCGTCGGCGCGTAATGATCGGTGATCGCAAGGCTCAGCGCCGGGCGCGCCACCGCGCCATTGCGTGCCCGCATCTGGTCGAACGCATTGAACGAGCCTTCATGCAGGAAATGCCGGTCGACCCAGAGCAGGCTCTGCCCGTCCTCGCGCGAGACGATGCTGTGCGCGTCCCAAACCTTCTCGAACAGTGTTCGCGGCGCCATCATCGAGGCATGCGCCACGCGGCGATCCTCATGCCAACAGGAAGCGCCGCCCGGCTTCGCACAGGATAGGTCCGTCCCATAAGCCGAACCTACGGCGTCATCCACCTTGACGCAAGAGGTTGTCCTATGCGTAATACAGGTCTGCGTTGAAAGACAGGACAACCCGAGTTGAACGCATCGGCCGAACCCTCCAAGGCCCGCCGTTTGTATCTGGCACTGAGCGAGCGGATCGCCCGCGGTGAGCTTGTGCCGGGAGAGCGCCTTCCCGGCGAACCCGCGCTCGCCGCCGCCCACCAGGTCTCCCGCGTCACCGTCAGGCGTGCACTGGACCGGCTGGCGCAGGAGGGCTGGGTCAGCCGCCAGGTCGGCGCCGGCACCTTCGTGTCCGGCAAGCGGGTCGATCCGGTACTGCATGCCGACCTCACCGACATGTTCGCCCATCTTCGCGAAATGGGTGCGAGGACCGAAATCCGTCTGCTGTCCTTTGCCTACATCCATCCGGCCCCCATCATCGCCGGCGCCCTGGGCCTGCAGGCGGGTGAGCGCACCCAGCGTTCGGTGCGCGTCCGCTCGCTGGATGGCGCGCCGTTCTCCTACCTCACCACCCATGTTCCCGAGCGGATCGGCAAGACCTATTCGGAAGAGGATCTCGCCTCGACCGCCCTGCTGCATCTGCTCGAGCGCGAGCGCATCATTGCCGATCGTGCCAGCCAGAGCCTCAGCGCCAGCGTGGCCGGTCCTGACGTCGCCGAAGCGCTGGCGCTGCCGGCCGGTGCACCCCTTTTGAGCCTGACACGCATCATCGTCGCGGCCGACGGATCAGGCATCGAGCATCTGCACGCGCTCTACCGCCCGGACCGCTTCGCGTTCCACCTCGACCTGCAACGCACCGGCACCGCCGGCCAGGCGAGCTGGCACCCCGCCGCTTGGCTCGCCGCATGACCGGCCGGCTTGCCGCACTGCTCGGCAAATCCGTCGTGGCAGCCCCGGGAGTCTACGATCCGCTCACTGCCGCCCTCGCGGCGGATGCGGGGTTTGGCGCGATCTACGTATCGGGCGCCGGCCTGGCGTACACGCGGCTTGGCCGGCCCGATATCGGCCTGGTGTCGATGAGCGAAGTCGCGGACACCATCGCGCTCATACGCGACCGCGTGCCCACGCCCCTGATCGTGGACGCCGATAACGGCTACGGCAACGCGCTGAACGTGCAGCGTACGACGCGCGCCTTCGAGCGCGCCGGCGCCGACGCCATCCAGCTCGAGGACCAGACGCTGCCCAAGCGCTGCGGCCATCTGCGCGGAAAGACCCTGGTCAGCAAAGGCGAGATGCTGGGCAAGATACGCGCTGCCCTGGACGCCCGCGCGGAGGCATCGACCTGGATCATCGCGCGAACCGATGCGGTCGCCGTGGAGGGGATCGAGGCCGCCATCGACAGGGCGCATGCCTATGCCGACGCCGGGGCCGACATGCTGTTCGTTGAAGCACCGCAGAATCACGAGCAGCTTGCCCGGGTTGCCGAGGCCCTGCGCGGAAGCTGCAAGCTGATGGCCAACATGGTGGATGGCGGCGACACCCCGCAACTCCCCTTGGGCACGCTTGAAGACATGGGCTACAGCCTGGTGATCTTCCCCGGCGGTGTCGTGCGTGCGATCGCCCTCGCTGCGCGCGACTATTACCAGTCGCTGCACCTTCATGGCAGCAACCTGCCCTTCGGCGATCGCATGTTCGATTTCGCGGCGCTGAACGATCTCATCGGCACGCCGCAGATGCTCGCCGCGGGGCAAGCCTACGCGGCGCCTGCCACGTGATCGATCCCGTCACCCTCGCCATTCTCGACGGCCGGCTCACGCAGATCGCCGACGAGATGGACGCGACCCTGTATCGCGCAGCCTTCAACCCGATCATCGCCGAAGCCCGCGACGCGTGCCACGGCCTGTATGACGCCATCACCGGCGACACGCTGGTGCAGGGCGCCTCCGGCCTGCCGATCTTCGTCGGCGCCATGGCCTTCGCGGTGCGCGCCGTCATCGCCAAGGTTGCGGGGGACGGCGGCGCCCAACCAGGCGACATCTTCCTGTTCAACGACCCGTATGCCGGCGGCACCCACCTCAACGATTTCCGCCTCGTGCAGCCGTTCTTCCGCGACGGCGCGCTGTTCTGCTGGATCGCCTCGGCCGGCCACTGGCTCGACATTGGCGGCAACGTGCCCGGCGGCTACAACCCGCAAGCCACCGAAAGCTTCCAGGAAGGCGTGCGCATCCCGCCCGTAAGGCTGTGTGCCGCCGGCCGCATGAACACCGACATCACCGACATCCTGTCCGCCAACGCGCGCCTGCCGCTGTCGAACTGGGGTGACCTGCAGGGCCAGCTTGGCGCCTTGGCGCTGGGCGAACGCCGGCTGCACGGCCTGCTCGACGAGTATGGCGACGCCACCGTCGCTGAATCCTTTGTTGCATTATCGAATCGCGCCGAAGCGCTCATGCGCAACGCCATCGGCGCGCTGCCGGACGGCACCTACCGCTTCGACGACGTGCTCGACAACGACGGCATCACCGACACCGCGCTCGCCGTCGCTCTCGACCTGACGATCACCGGGCAAACCATGCTGCTCGATTTCGCCCGCTCCTCGCCGCCGACGCAAGGCCCGGTCAACATCGCCTACGCCACCGCGGTCGCTGCCTGCTACGTCGCCCTGAAACACGTTTTCCCCGACGTCCCCGCCAATGCCGGCTGCCTGCGGCCGATAAGGTTCGACATCCCGCCCACCACGTTGCTGGCCGCCCAGGCGCCGCGGCCGATGGCCGGCTACACGGAAACCATCCTGCGCATGATCGGCATCATACTCGGCGCCCTCGCCCAGGCCGACCCCGCGCGCGCCACCGCCGCCCCTTGCGGCACCATCAACGCGCTCTCCATGTCCGGCGCCCGGTCCGACGGCACGCCTTGGGTCATGTTCAACTTCTTCGGCGGCGGCCTTGGCGGCAATCCGGAGACCGACGGGCTCAGCCATGCCGGCAACCCGATTTCCACCGCCACCATGCCGCCACTCGAGATTCTCGAAGCCGCCTACCCCGTGGTGTTCACGCAATGGGCGCTGCGCCCCGACTCGGCAGGCACCGGCGCGCATCGCGGCGGCCTGGGCGCCATCTATGAAATCGAGACGCTGACAGAGGCGCGCGTCTCGCTGCTCGGCGAGCGCGGCCGCGCCGGCCCGTTCGGGGTTGCCGGCGGCGGTCCGGCGGCGCTCAACGAATTCGCCTGGCAGGACGGTGACCTCTGGCAATCGCCCCCGCTGGTCTCGAAGGTTACCGGCGTGCAGCTGGCCGCCGGGCGCCGCGTGCGCCTTAAGACGCCGGGCGGCGGCGGCTGGGGCGATCCGGCGGACCGCGACCCGGCTGCCGCGGCGCGTGACATCGCATTCGGCTATGTCGGCCGCGACCCCCGGCCATGACAGACGACGCCCTCCGGCAGAGCGTCGTCGGCGTCGATGTCGGCGGCACCTTCACCGACCTGTTCCATTATGACGCCACGACATGCCGCTTCGCGGTCGCCAAGCTGCCCTCCAACCGCGGCGACGAAGCCGTGGGTTTCCTCGCCGGGCTCAACACGTTCGGCGACCTGGCCCAGCTCGGCGCCATCGTGCACGGCACCACCGTCGGCACCAATGCGCTGCTGGAGCGCAAGGGCGCACGCGCCGGCCTGATCACCACCGCCGGCTTCCGCGACGTGCTGGAGATGCGCCGGCGGGACCGCAGGCAGACCTGGGGTTTGTGGGGGGATTTCACCCCCGTCATCGACCGCGACATGCGCCTGGAAGTCGCCGAGCGCACTTTGGCCGACGGCAGCATACGCCATCCTGTCGATCCGGCGGAGATACGCGACGCCGCGCGCCGCCTGCTCGCGGCCGGCGCCGAAGCCCTCACCATCGTGTTCATTAACGCCTACGCCAACCCGGCCAACGAACGCGCCGCCCTGAAAGCGGCCGCCGAAATCTGGCCAAACGCGCATGTCTCCTGCTCGTCCGACGTGCTACCGGAAATCCGCGAGTTCGAGCGCTGCTCGACAAGCGCGCTCAACGCCTATCTCCAACCGGTGGTCGGCGCCTACCTGGCCAAGCTGGACGACTCCCTCGCGCAAGGCGGCTTCACCGGCAAGTTCCACATCGTGCAATCCAACGGTGGCGTCATGTCCACCGCCGGTGCCCGCAGCCTGCCGATACGCACCGCCCTGTCGGGCCCTGCGGCAGGCGTCATCGCCGCCGCCGCCATCGCCGCGCAAGCCGGCTTCCCCAACGTCGTCACCGGCGACCTCGGCGGCACCTCGTTCGACGTCTCGCTCGTGGTCGGCGGTGCCGTGTCGATGGCGGCCGAAACCAAGATCGATTTCGGCCTCGTCATCCGCACGCCGATGATCGAGATCACCACCATCGGCGCCGGCGGCGGGTCGATCGCCGGGGTCGATCCCGGCGGATTGCTGCGCGTCGGCCCGCACAGCGCCGGCTCGCGCCCCGGCCCGGTCTGCTACGCCCAGGGCGGCACCCACCCGACGCTGACCGACGCCAACGTCGTGCTCGGCCGCATCAACGCCGAACGCCCGATCGGCGGCGCGCTGAAGCGGCTCGACATCGAGGCTGCCCGCGCCGCTCTCCTTGCCCATGTCGGCGCGCCACTCGGCCTCGGCGCGGAACACGCGGCTGAGGCCGTGCTGCGGGTGGCCAATGCGCGCATGGCCGGCGCCATCCGCCTGGTCTCCATCGAGCGCGGGTATGATCCGCAGCGTTTCGCGGCGCTGCCCTTCGGCGGCGGCGGCGCGCTGCATGTCGGCGCCTGGATCCTCGATGTCGGCATGCAGGCCGCCCTCGTGCCGCGCTTCCCCGGCGTCACCTCCGCGCTCGGCTGCGTCATCGCCGACATCCGCCACGACCAGGTGCAGACGCTCAACCTGTTCATCGATGATGCCGATCCACAGATCCTGCAGAAGCGCCTGCTGGAGCACGCCGAAGCCGCGTGCGGTATCGTGCGCGAGGCGGGGCTGCCGATCGAGGCGATCGTTACCCTCTTCTCGGCCGACATGCACTATGCCGGCCAGACCCACACCGTTGCGGTCGGCCTGCCTTTCGATGCGCACGTCCCGCTTGACGAGGCGAAGCTGCGCCAGGCCTTCGAAGCCGCCTACCAGGCCGCTTTCGGCCGCATCCTCGCAGGCATCCGCATCCGTCTGGTCAACATCCGCGTCGCCGCAATTGGCCGCAGGCCGCGCTTCGACTTCTCGACCCTGGCGCCGGACCCAAGCGCTTGCCTGCAGTCCGCCCGGCGCGGCAGCCGCCCGGTGTGGTTCGAGGAATGGCGCGACACCGCCATCTACGATCGCCTGGCACTGCCCACCGGCGCTGAAATCGCAGGCCCAGCCATCCTGGAACAGCCGGACGCCACCACCGTCATCGATCCTGGCCTGACCGCCCGGGTCGATCGTCTCGGCAACGTCATCGTCACCCGCGCATGACCCTCGCCGACACCGCCCTGCTGATCTGCGACCTGCAGAACGACTTCCTCCACCCCGAAGGCGCCTATGGCCGCGCCGGACTCTCTACACCTTCCATCGCCGCCCTGCCGTCCCGCATCGCGCCGATGGCGCAACGGGTGCGAGACCTCGGCGGCTGGGTCGTCGCCACGCAATTCACCCTGGTTCCTGGCCGAGGCGGCGCGCCACTCGTCTCGGCGCACCTTCAGGCGTTGCGGCCGTTCCTCACCACCGGCGACTTCCAGCCAGGCGGTTGGGGACATAAGATCGTAGACGCGCTGCAACCGATGGACCTGGCCGTCGAGAAGATCACCTACTCGGCGTTCTACATGACGCGCCTCGAGTGGGTGCTGCGCCGCTGCGGTATCGGCAAGCTTCTGGTCTGCGGCATCGTCACCAATGGCGGCGTTACCTCCACGGTGCGCGATGCACATACGCGCGACTTCGACGTGACTGTGTTGCAGGATGGCTGCGCTGCCTTCTCCGAAGACGTCCACACCAGCGCGATCGAATCGTTGCGTAGTGTCTGCCGTATCGAACTCATTGCGGACTGGCCATGGAAGTAGGGGTCGTCACGCGACTTCATGCTTCAAACCAGGCGGCGCAGCGCCGGCACTTCAACCGCAGGGGCTATAACTTCTCATGCGCTGAATTCTTAAGCGGACTTTTTGTCCCCCATAAAAGGCTCCTTCACGCGGCCGAATCGCGTCACGGCCGCGCCTCAATCAGCATCAGCAGAGATCTGTGGAGAACGGCATGACGGATGAACTCCAGGCGGATTACGAGACTGCGGGCTTCGGCGGCAGACTACCATTTGGGCAGCGCCCCGCATTGCTGCTGGTGGACATTGTGATGGCTTACCTCGACCCGAAAAGCCATCTGTATGCCGGTGCGGATGGTGTGCTTGCTGCAAACATAAGACTGGCGAGGGCGTTTCATGATATCGGCGCGATGGTGGTGTTTACCAGGGTGACGTATCAGGCGGGTGGTCTTGATGGCGGGTTATTCTTTTGCAAGGTTCCCGCCTTGCGCGCGTTCTTGCCTGGTTCGCCGCTAGGGGCGTTTCATGAATCCCTGCGACCAACTGCGGAAGACATCTTGGTTGACAAGCAATACCCGTCCGCGTTCTTCGGAACGTCGCTTGCCAGCACGCTACATGCATCTGCGATCGACACCGTCGTCATCGGAGGCTTCTCCACATCGGGTTGCGTGCGCGCTACGGCGCTTGATGCCTTGCAGCATGGTTTCGCCCCTTTTTTGGTGAGGGAAGCCTGTGGCGAAAGAGACCAGCGCCCGCACGAGGCCAATCTCTTCGATATAAAAGCAAAAATCGGAGAAGTGGTTGCTGAAGCAGACATACATGCCGAGTTAAGTGCGCAAGTACGCGGTAACTGAAACAGACTATCTCACGTAAAGGGCGAAAAGATAGCGCGTGACGATCTATACCAGGGGCCCTGGACCTTGATCCTTCGATGTCCGGCAAGGAAAGCAAGGCCTTCTTTTCTGAAGAAAAGAAGCGAAAAACTTTTGGTCCGGCTGTCGCGGAGGTTTTTGCAGCGCGCCCAAGGGAACAAAAGTTTTTTGGTTCTTTTCTTCAGAAAAGAACCGCTTG
>CAXTCL010000075.1:0-16287 GCA_964242035.1 uncultured Acetobacteraceae bacterium
TTGAACCACTTCACTGTACCGTTCGCCATGAAGCCTCTCCGTCTCACCGCCCCACCATAGGGACGGCCTGGTGCCAACCGTGGCGTCAGGCAACTTGGCGGCGACCGGATAGAAGGCGCAGCAAGGCAAGCCAAAGCGTCGATTTGCAAACCCATGGGGGCAGAAACAGATACGGCTGTCAATTCCGCAACCATGGATTTCAATTGAAACGAAACAAGAACACTGCTATCCTTGCAGCAACGCTCATCGCCCGGTCAACAAACGCCTGAACGCAAGCGCCAAAAGCAAAGTACCCTGCTTCTTTTTTCAAAAAAGAAGGTCCTGCTTTCCCGCCCCAAAACGATACGAGCCAATCAGCGCCTCTCCCGATAGTCAACTCGAAACGATAAGGATCAGAATCCCCTACCGCCCACGCCGCCACGCAGGCATTAGCGCCGTCCTCTCCGGCCGCTTGGCCATCATCGCCTCGGTGCTGATCAGCAGCGATGCAATCGAAGCCGCATCCTGCAGCGCCGTGCGCACAGTCTTGGTCGGGTCGATAATGCCCGCCGCCACACTCCGACGGCTTCCGCCGCGTTACGACGAATAACGACGCGATCATGCAAGGGACGGAATTTCGCCACGGAAATCGCTCCCCCAGACGCGGTTTCAGCCAGCCCGCAAAGCAGCAATAGCGGGTGTATTGGCACTTTCCCTCACAGATTACCAAGACTGGCAAAGGAGCCTCGCCGGCCTGTCGAGCTTCAGCAGCACTCTTGCTAAGTGAGTGCTAAGCCCCTGTTAACGCTTTCTTTTTTCTTTGCCTAGATGCTCGCAACTGCGTCATGCTCGTGGAACCCGTTAGCGGAGTCCGCTCCAGGCAAGGCGTCATGACGCACAAGAAACCACCAGGGACCACCCATGCCACACGGCTTCACCGGCCGAGACACCTAGACCAGAGGAAGACCATGCGCCTGGACCCGCAACTGAACGGCTACCGCCTCACCACCGCCGAGATCCTCTACCACATGCCGGACCACCCGGGCCTGTTGCAGACCTTTGTCTGGCAGGATCTGGATCTCGCCCCGCGCTTCCCGGTTCTACACAAATTCCTGGATTTCTGGTCCCGCAAGCTGGACGGCAAACTTCATTCCGTCCGCCTCGCCGAATCCCGCCTGATCACCCAAAGCGACTGGCGTCATACGGAGTACCTCCGACACGTCAACTAGCCGCCTGCCCTGATTGCCGATCTCCAACCAGCAGCAGGTTCACCTGTCCGAACCGTGTTCAAACCAGGGCGTTCTGCTTGCATGACTTTGTGAGGTTGACGCCTTGGGCACAGTGCTTCTCGTCCTCATCGTTCTGCTTGCCCTCGGTGCCTTGCCGGCATGGCCTTACAGCAGTGGCTGGGGCTACTACCCGTCCGGCGGCCTGGGCCTGGCCTTGGTGATCGTCATCCTCCTGCTCGTGCTGGGCCGCATCTGATACTACGCGCCATGCTGATATCGACCCGCGTTGAGACTGACCTTGCAAGAGGAAGCAAGGCCTTCTTTTTTAAAAAAAGAAACAAAAAACTTTTGTCCCAACGCCGTTTCGAAAGTCTGGATGCCTCCTGAAGCACCTGGCTACTGCAAGTGCGAGGAAGCAAAAGTTTTTTGGTCCTTTTTTCCAAAAAAGGACTGCTTGCTTTCTTGGATTTCTTACCACGATTGTTTCGTTCGTGAATGAGTCCGTGGCCCTACAAACTCCCCAACGTCCGCACTCGTATGCGCGCGGAGATCTCGTTCTGCGACAGCACTGCGGTCGCCGGACGCAACCGCTCCACGATGCTTCGTACGGCCACACGTATGCCAGGACTGGTCAACAGCACAGGGTTCTCGCCACCGTGCTGATCGAACAGCTCGCGGAAGCGCCGCATGAAATCCCCCAGCCTGCTCGGCGCCATAGCCAGTTGCCGGTCTTCGGCGGGTCCCACCAGGCTTTCGGCAAACGCCATCTCCCACTCCGGCGACAGGGTGATCATCGGGATCGCGCCGCCCGCCCCGGCATGGCTGTCGCTGATCTGCCGTGCCAGCCGGGCACGCACAACGGCCACGATAGAAGCAATCCCGCGCGCATTTCCCGTGCACGCCTCATGCACACCCTCGAGTATTGTCGGCAGGTCGCGTATGGAGACGCGTTCGGCAAGCAGCGCCTGCAACACGCGCTGCACGCCACCCACGGAGATCACGCCCGGGATCAGGTCGGATACCAGTTTCTGCTGCTCGCGCGGCAGCTCGTCAATCAGCTTCTGCGTCTCTGCATAGGACAGCAACTCGGCCATCATCTCGCGCACCAGCTCAGTCAGGTGCGTCGCCAATACGCTGGGCGGATCAACCACCGTGCATCCGCGCACCATCGCCTCCTCGCGCTGAGTCCCGTCGATCCAGAGGGCCGGCAGCCCGAAGGCCGGCTCCGTCGTGCGTTCGCCCTGCATCGCGGGCACACCGCCGCGCGGGTCCATCGCCAGCAGACAAAGCGGCCGCAATTCGCCTCGTCCGGCATCGATCTCCTTGATCTTGATGATGTAGCTGTCCGCGGCAAGCTGCAAATTGTCCTGGATCCGCACGGGCGGCAGGACGAAACCGAACTCGGCCGCGATCGAGCGGCGCAAACCACGTATCTGCTCGGTCAGTTTCGGCTGGTCCCCGCCCGCAAGCGGCAACAGCCCGTAGCCAAGCTCCACGCGCAGCATGTCGATGCGCATGGCATCTGCCACAGGGGACTCTGCCGGTGCCGCGGCCGGCATGACGGTGTCGTCCTCCGGGCCAGCCACAGGATGCGTGTAGCGAAGCCAGGCGCCGCCGCCTGCAAGCCCCGCCAGCGCCAGGAACGGCAGCGCGGGAAGCCCGGGCATCATCGCCAAAACCACCGCGGCACCACCGGCAAGCGCCATCGGCTTGTACCCGCCACCGAGTTGCGCCACCAACGCAGTGTCCGCGCGTCCTTCCACGCCACCTTTGGTGACCACAATACCGGCTGCGGTGGACACAAGCAGCGCAGGTATCTGCGTCACCAATCCGTCACCTACCGTCAGCGTGGTGAAGGTGTTCGCCGCGTCGCTGAAGGCCATCGCATGGCGGATAAGCCCAATCGCCAGGCCGCCCACGATGTTTATCGACGTGATCAGCAATCCTGCGATCGCATCGCCGCGGACGAATTTCGCCGCACCGTCCATGGCGCCGTAGAACCCGCTCTCCTCCTCCAGCTCGCGCCGGCGGCGGCGCGCAACCTTCTCGTTTATGACGCCTGCGTTCATGTCCGCATCGATAGCCATCTGCTTGCCCGGCATGGAATCGAGGCTGAAACGCGCGGCCACTTCGGCTATCCGCCCGGAGCCCTTGGTGATGACCATGAAGTTCACCACGAGCAGAATGGCAAACAGAATCACCCCGATCACCACGTCTCCACCCATCAGGAAGCCGCCGAACGCCGCCACCACATGGCCTGCCGCGGTCGGTCCCTCGTTGCCATGGCTAAGGATGAGGCGTGTCGTCGCCACGTTGAGAGACAGGCGCAGCAATGTCGTCAGCAGGAGAAGCTGCGGAAAGCTGGTGAAATCCAGCGGCCGCTCCAGGAACAGCGCCACCATCAGCACCAGCACGGATGCCGTAATGGACAGCGCCAAACCGAGATCGAGCAGCATCGTCGGCAGTGGCAGGATCAGCAGGGACAGCAGGCAGAACACGGCGAGTGCCAGGCCGATATCCGTACCCGGACCGAACCGCTTGTAGCGCGCCCCGAGCCCGCCCCAGGTGAGTGCACCGGACATCAGGCGGCGGCCCGCACGCTCTGCGGCGGCGGCACGGCGACGCCGGCTTGCGCGTAGTCGCGCAGCTTGTCACGCAGCGCGCGTATGGAGATGCCCAATATCACCGCGGCATGAGTACGGTTGCCCAAAGTGTGCGAGAGCGTCTGCAGGATTGCCTCGCGCTCCACATCCTCGATGCGACGCGCAACGAAACCGGCATCATGACCGCGGGGTGTCTGTTCCCGCGCATCTCCTGGCAGCTCGATCGCCTCCGGCCCGATCTCCTCGCCATCCGCCAGCAACACGGCGCGATGCATGGTGTTTTCCAACTCCCGCACGTTGCCGCGCCACCTTTGCGCTGCGAGCAGGCGGTGGCTGGCCGGCGACAGCGGCCGGAAGGAAAGCCCGTTCAGCTCGGCGTAGTGCCTGGCGTAGTGCGTGGCCAGAGCAGGAATGTCGCCCGGCCGGTCGCGCAGCGCCGGCAGCGCCAGGCTCACCACGTTCAGCCGAAAATACAGGTCCTCGCGGAACCGTCTGGAGTCGATCTCCGCGCGCAGGTCCCTGTTGCTGGTGGCCAGTATACGCACGTCCACGCGTACCGGCGCACTGCCGCCCACACGGTCGATTTCACGTTCCTGGATCGCGCGCAGCAGCTTCGCCTGGAGCCTGACATCCATTTCGCTGATCTCGTCGAGCAGCAGCGTCCCGCCCTGTGCGGCTTCGAACTTGCCGGTCCGCCGCGCCACCGCGCCGGAGAACGCGCCTTTCTCGTGTCCGAACAGCTCGCTCTCCAGCAACTGCTCCGGAATGGCCGCACAGTTCAGCGCCACGAACGGACCACTCATGCGGCGCGACGTGGCGTGAATGTGGCGCGCCACCACTTCCTTGCCGGTTCCCGACTCGCCGGTAATCAGGATGGAGGCATCCGACCGGGCCACCTGCTCGGCACGGCGCATCACCGCCAGCATTGCCGGATCGCGGACCACCGCCGTGTGCGGCGCGTCGGATGCGGCAAGCAGGATCGCCACGATCAGGTCCGGGTCTGGCGGGAGTGGCATGAACTCGCGCGCGCCGTCCCGTATAGCCTGCGCGCCTATCTGCGGGTCCAATGACGTGCTGCACGCGACGACCGCTATTGCCACACGCTCGGCCGCCAGGTTGCGGACGAGCTGTGCCACCCCACACGCGACGTCACACAGAACGATATCCTGCGGGTCCGCCCGCAACCGCGACATGGCGGTGGCGACGTCATCAGCCTGGCAGACGCGCGCACCGCGCTTGCCCGCCATCTGCGCCGCCCGGCCGAGTTCTCCCGACAAAGACCCGATGATGAAGACCCGCATGATCTGCTCTCAGCCGCCGCGGTCGGCCTTGACGATTTCCGTCATCGTGATGCCAAGCCGGCTGTCATCGACCATGACCACTTCGCCGCGCGCGACCAGCCGGTTGTTGACATAGACGTCGATCGCCTCGCCAAGCTTGCGATCCAGCTCCACCACGGCGCCACGGCCGAGTTTCAGCAACTGGCTAACCTGCATTGTGGTACGGCCGAGAACGGCGCTGACGGTAACGGGTATGTCGTAGACCGCTTCGAGATCACGCGCGTTGCGCGGCGGCGCTTCGCCGGACTGGAACGGGGTCGCGGATTCGGTGAATTCAGCATCTATGGGCATGACAAACCTCTTCAAAACTTGGTAGTCCAAGCGGAGCAAGCGCTTCCGCCACGATCTTCCACGCCGCTGCACAGTCGCGCCGCGCCTGGCCGTCCTGCCAGGCGAGGAGCACGTCGCCAGGCTGCAGCGAGGGGTCCGCACATACAGACAGCACGCAACTCGTCGTCTGCAGAGCACTGATCAGTGCCTCGCGCACGAATTCCGCGAGATCAGGATGCGCGCGGACGCGCAGTTCCGGCTCGCACGCAAGTCCTGGTGCCAGGGCCGTGACCATAGCCTGTAGCTCGGTGCGGTCGTGCCGACCCATGACCGTCGGCAGCGCCGCCTGAAGCACGGCGAGGATGGTTTGCGAGACCTGCTCGGCGGAGTTGGCGACGATGTCATCATACATCGAGCGTGTTGCAGCCAGGCCGTCCGCAAGAGACTGCGTTGCCGCCAGTTGCAATTGGGCCTGGAGCAACTGCGCATCTGCCAATGCTGCAGCCAGACCCTCCTGCCGGCCTGCCTCGCGCGCTTGCGCCAATTCGACGGCGGAAAAGCTGGGTGCCGCAGGTTCACAGACGGTGTCTGCACGCGGGGTGTGCGGCTTCTCGTCGAAATCCTCGACGTAGAGTATGCCACAGGCGGGCAGTACGGCGGACTCCGAGAACATCGGCGTGTCCAGCAGGAACGCGGCGTTTGATCCGTCCATCAGTAGAGCATCTCGTCATCCTTGCCGCCGCCGATGTCGAGTTCGCCGGTCTGTGCCAGCTCTTTGGCCGCAAGCACGATGGCCGCCTGTGCCTCGTCGACGTCGCGCAGTTTCACCGGCCCGAGTGCATCGATGTCTTCCTGCAGCATCTTGCCCGCGCGCTCGGACAAGCACTTGAAGAACATCTCGCGCAGTTTTTCGGACGCGCCTTTTAAAGCCAGAGGGAGCTTCTCCTTGTCGACAGAGCGCAGCAGCACCTGCATCGATGGTGCAGTCAGCCGGCTCAAATCATCGAACGTGAACATGAGCGCCTTGATGCGTTCGGCAGCCTCTCTGTTGCGCTCCTCGAGTGCTGCCAGGAAACGCGTCTCCGCCTGGCGATCGAGGTTGTTGAAGATGTCCGCCATCATCTCATGCGCGTCACGCCGCGTGCTGCGCGCGAGGTTGCTCATGAACTCCGCCCGCAGGGTGCGTTCCACGCCGTCCAGGACGTCCCGCTGGATGCTTTCCATGCGCAGCATGCGCATCACCACTTCCATGGCAAAGCTTTCCGGCAACAAGGTCAGCACGCGCGCGGCATGGTCCGCACGTACCTTGCTCAGCACCACCGCCACGGTCTGCGGGTATTCGTTCTTCAGGTAATTTGCGAGCACGGCTTCGTTAACGTTGCCCAGCTTGTCCCACATGGTGCGGCCGGCGGGGCCGCGTATTTCGTCCATGATCTGTCCGACACGGTCGCGCGGCAGGGATTTCTGCAGCAGTCGCTCGGTGCTTTCGAAATTCCCGACCAGAGAACCCGCGTTTCCCATGCCCTCGGCGAATTGCTGGCACAGGCCCTCCACGGTGTCCGCGCGTATGGAGCCGAGCTGCGACATGGCGCTCGAGACCTCCTTTATCTCATCCTCATGCATGAGGTTGAGCAAGCGCGAGCTGTGCTCCTCGCCCATGGCGAGCATGAGTACGGCCGCCTTCTGCGGGCCAGTCAGTTCCTGCCGGTCGGTCGATCTTGCCATCAGCTACGCTCCTGCGTCATCCAGCCGCGCATGATGGTCAGGCTTTCCTCGGGATGTTTCTCGACCATTTCTGAAAGTTTCCGCAAGGATGAGGCACGCAGCTGACCTTCGACGTTCATCATGTCCACCATGCTTTCGTCGGCCAGCATCGCGGGCGCGCCAGACGCAATCATCCGCGTGGCCGATGCGGTGGCCGGGCCGCCGAAACTGGCGCCCGCAGGTCCTGCCAGCAGAAGCTCGCCGCCACTCAGCATGTTCTGCGGTGTGATCGCCGACAGGCGGATAGCCATTGGGCGCAGGACGAACACGAGCGCCAGCAGCACGACCACGGCAAGTATGGCCGACTGGCCCAACCCCAGGAGATCAGCCTTCCCGACGTCCAGCCCGAGCAGCCCGGTCTGCGGTGTGGCGGCCATGTCGTCCTGGGCGGCGGCGAAGCGCATCGAGACGACCTCCACCTTATCGCCGCGTTTGTCGTTGTAGCCGATGGCGCTCTCCACCAGTTTGGTGATGCGCGCGAGCTCTTCTGGGCTCCGCTCGGCCCAAGCCGGCTTGCCGTCACGTCCTATCTGCACCGTGCCATCCACCATCACCGCCAGCGAGATGCGTGCGATCTGCGGCTGCTCGCGCACCAGCGTGCGGACCGTCTTGCCGATCTCGTAGTTGGTGGTCTCTTCCTGTTTCTGCTGCGCAGTTCCGGACTGGCCGCCCTGGCCCGCATCGGCGTTCGGCAGGTTGTTCTGCACGGATACCGGCTTGTCGGCCTCCGTGCTGTTGTTCTTCTCGTTCGAGGTCTGCGTGCTGCGCACCACCTGCTGGTCCGGGTTGTACGATTCCGCCGTCTCCTGCACGCGGTCGAAATTCATCTCGACGGCGGCCTCCGTGCGCACCCGACCGGCGCCCAGACTCTGCTCCAGCATCTCTTCCACGGCGCGCGAGATGCGCAATTCGGTCGCGCGGTGCAGCTCTTCCGAAGTCTGTGCCACCGCCTCTTCCGTCGCCGGCTGCCCGGCACGTGCGAGCAGGTTGCCGCGGCTGTCGATGATCGCGATGCCCTGGGACTTCAGACCAGGAACCGCTGCGGCCACCAGGTTCAGGACCGCCTGCACCGCCTGCGGATCCAGCTTGGCGGCACCCGCCATCGTGAGGACCACGCTGGCCTGGGCTGCCTGCACGTCGCGTGAGAAAGGCTGCCGCTTCGGCAACACCAGGTGTACCCTGGCGCCGCGCACGCCTTGCAGCATGCGTATGCTGCGCGCGAGCTCGCCTTCCATCGCACGGGTCTCGTTGATGTCCTGCTGGAACTGGCTGCTCGTCATCGCATCGCTGCGGTCGAAGATTTCGTAGCCGATGGAGCCGCCCGAGGGCAGGCCGTCTTTGGCCAGCAACAGCCGTGCTTTGGGGACATCGGTGGCACTGACCATGATCCTGTCGCCGCTGCCGAGCTCCTGATGGGCGATGTGTGCCCGGTCCAGCGCCTCGGTCATCTGCGCGGCTTCGCGCAGATCGAGGTCCGAATACAGCAGCGCCTGCTGCGCCGGCGCACCGCCATGCAGCGCTAGCAAAGCCAGCATCACCAGCATGCCGACACCTACGGCTGCCAGCGCCATCAGGCGGGCAGGACCGAGCGCGCGCAAGCCTTCCAGGACGGGTTTCATGCCCGCAGGATGCCGCCATCCGGATTACGCGCCGGTTAACGGCGGCGTAGGCAAGCAAGCAGTCCTTCTAAAAACAAGGAATAGGAAATTTTGCTCCCCGTGACGTGCAAGCGTGCTCTCGCACGACCGGCGGACGCCTCAGCACTCGCCGACAGGGAGCAAAGGTTTCTTGCTTCTTTTTTTCGAAATAGAAGGCCTTTCTACTTGGACGCAATTCCCTCCACGTTCGCCAACCCCACCGACAACGCGCCCATCTGCAGCTGCAGCCCGCTTGCACCGTTCGTCAGCCCCGTCGCAGTTCCTACCACGCTGAACGGCACCGCGGTGGCGGCGGCGTTGCTCGTACCCGTCTCAACTGCCACGCCATAGGCGCCGTCCGGAAGCGGATTGCCCGCGTTGTCGCGGCCGTCCCAGGTCCAGGTGTTCGCACCCGCCTGCGAGGTCAGCGACACGTCGCGCACCGTCTGGCCCGCGCTGTTCGCTATGGCTATCTGCACCGGCTCGGCCGCGGCCGTGTTGAAGGTCAGCTCGCCGCTGCCGCCCTGCAATGCGATCTGGCTCGATGTGACCGTCGCCTGATGCCCCACCACCTGTGCGGATTGCAAAACCTGCGAGCCCTGCTGCAGGGAGATCAGCTGCGACAGGTTCGTGTTCGTCTGCACCGATTGCTGCACGCCGGTGAACTCCACCAGCTCCTGGGTGAACTGGTTGCTGTCCACGGGCGCCGTCGGATCCTGGTTGCGCAACTGCGTGGTGAGCAAGGTCAGGAACTGGTTGAAGTTGCTGCCGAGCGATTGCAGCGCGTTAGTGCCCGTCGCACTCGCCGCCGCGGCGGTGGAGGTGCCGGACGCGGATGCGGCGGCGGCGGCATTCACCGCGGCCGCCTGTTCGGCGGCCTGGCTCAGCGTGATGGTTCCGATTCCGGTCATGGCTTGGCTCCTCTGGTGTCTAGGCGGTGATGTCGATGCCGGTGTCGATCCGGCGATAGCTTGCCTGCCGGCTTGCGGCGGCCATGGTCCCGACCTGCCGTTCGCTGGACGATCCAGCTCCGGCAGAGCCGGCCGCGCGCGCGGGAGACTGGGTGCCGTGGTTCTGACCGCCTTGCCCACCCGGGGCGCCTGACTGGCCGCCACCGCCGGATTGGCTGCCCACGGAGGACCCTGCAGCCTGATCCTGGGGCGCGAGGTGCAGCACAAGGCTGCGCTGCTCCGGCACACCAGCCCGGTCCAGCGCCAGATGCAGGTGGGTCAGGTCGGCCTGCAGCCGCCCGAGTGTGTCGACGCGCTCCACAGCCACGCTCACGCTGGATGCGCCGTCCTTGCCCCTGGTGATCTCCACCTGCACGTGGCCAAGCTCTGCCGGATCCAGCCGTATGGTAAGCTTGCTGCTCCCATCGGTGCCGACATGCAGCGACGCCATGGCCTGTCCGAGCTGTGCGGCTGGCGGGGATACGCCCTGTGCCGCGTCCGCGGAAGCACCCGCATCGGGCGCGGCCGCCTGCGCCTGCGCCGGGGCGGCTGCAGGCGGCGTTGCAGGCTGGGCGTCCGTGGCGGGTGGCGGCACTTGCAGGGCTGCCGGCGCAAGTGGAGCGCCTGGCTGGCCGGCAGCGCCGTTCGTGACCGGTCCGGCCGCGGCACCTGTTGGTTTGGCCGAAGGGCCGGCTGCCAGCCTGGCCTTTCCTGGCGAGGCGGGTTCGGCAGCTGCCAGCTTTGCGTCGGTGCGCGTGCCGGCCGGCGCTGACGCCTCGGCTTCCGCCGCGTGGTCAGCGGCGCCGGCATCCGGCAGCGCCGGCATCGCGCCATCCGCCGTGTCATCCGACACGTCCTTCGCCGCCGTAATTTCGGCCAGGTCGCCCATGTCGGCCTCCTTGCCGGTCGGCCCGCCCGGCTGCGTGCGGTCTGGCTGTTGCAATGCCGGCAGGGCCGGGTCCGCGAGTACCGGTGCGGCAAAGGCCGCGACTGACGCGCTCTCCGTCGCCATCGTTTTGGTAGCTGGTTTCTTGTTCGGGGCAGGTGCCGGATCCTGCGCCTCCGGTTTGCGCGTCGCCTTGGTCGGCGTCGTCGTATCAGTCGGCGTCGTTCGTTTGTTAGACAGATCGCCAGGCTCCTGCAGCAGGCGGGCGAAATCCGCATTGCCGGCAGGCGTCAACGCTTTCCTGCCCGCAGCAGGCATGGTCGGCGCGGCGAAGATGGCGGCGGCAGATGGCAAACGAAATCCTCATGACCAGACAAATGCCGCGCAGCGGCGAGTGATAGACGCGGCAGCCTGCGAGCCGCCCGGCTTCTGCTCAGCAAACCGCGGGCCACGAATTTGCCGTGCACAGGCAGCCTGCTTTTGCCGTAGCCGAGCAGATTACGCCCGGCAGAATTTGCCGCCCGGCAACGCCGCATCGGAAAATACCTACCTCTCCGCACGCGAGAAGCAGAGGCTCCCGCTCTGTATCACCGCTGTCCACGCCTGTATCTATCCTGTTGCATCCGCATCGTTATGCCGCGCACTGGCTGGCACATTTCATGCTGAGTGCCTGGCGAACACTTTGCGGCCGAGGCAATCATGCCTTCCGCAGACCAGGAGCCACCGAAATGTCCCTGTTCGGCTCGATGAGTACAGCCATCAGCGGCTTGAACGCGCAAGCCGCTGCCTTCAGCAACATCAGTGACAACCTGGCAAACAGCCAGACCGTCGGCTTCAAGTCGGTCGGCACGCATTTCATCGACTATCTCACCGACAGCACGCAATTCCTCAACGAATCAGGCAGCGTCGCCACCAGACCGGAATACGAAAACGAGTTGCAGGGTACCATCCAGCAGAGCTCCGACCCGTTATCGATGGCGATAAGCGGCCAAGGCTTCTTCTCGGTCTCCGAGGAGGCCGGTGCCACCGCCACCGGAGCGCCGCAATTCTCCGCCCAGCAATACTACACCCGCACCGGCGACTTCACCGCGGACAACAGCGGCTACCTGGTCAACAGCGCCGGCGAATACCTCGACGGCTATCCGGTCAACCAGGCGACGGGTGCGGTAAACACCAGCCAGCTCGTGCCCATACAGGTGACGCAGACCCACGTCCCGCCAGTCGCCACCAGCAACGTGGCCCTCGTCGCCAACGTGCCGGCGGACCCGAGCGCCACCAGCAATCTCACGTCGGAGACAAGCATCTATGACGGCTCCGGCGTCTCCCACCAGTTGCAGACCACCTGGACGCAGAACGCGCCGAACAACTGGACGCTGAGCCTCTCCTCACCCGATAACGTCGCAGGCGGCAGCACGACCATCGGCACGGTCGGCGTCACCTTCAACGCCAACGGCACGCTGGCCTCGCTTGGCGGCGCCACCGGCGCGCTCGCCGTCACCGGCTCGGCCAGCGAAGGCGAGGTGCAGATATCGCCCAATTTCGGCAGCGGCGCACAACCGGTCACCATCGACCTCGGCGGCTACAACCAGTCCAACGGCGTCACCCAGTTCGCAGCCTCGGACTACCAGGTGACGAACGTCACGCAGAACGGCTCGGCGGCCGGCAGCTTCACCAACATCTCTGCCAATTCGGACGGCAACATCGTCGCCAACTACGACAACGGCCGCTCCGTCACCATCGCACAGGTTCCGCTCACGACCTTTGCCAACGCCGACGATCTGCAACGCCAGAACGGTCAGGCCTTCACGGCCACGCAGAGTTCCGGCGTGGCGCAGGTGGACCAGCTCAACACCAACGGCGCCGGCGGCCTCGTCGTGGGGTCCACGGAAGCGTCGAACGTGGACATCGCGTCGCAGCTCTCGCAGCTTATCGTGGCGCAGCAGGCTTACGGTGCCAACGCCAAGGTTATCACGTCGGCCAATGAGCTGCTGACGACAACGTTGAACATGAAGCAGTAAGATGGAAGGCAAGGAAGCAAGCAGTTCTTTTTTGAAAAAAAGAACCAAAAAACTTTTGTTCCTGGCGCTGCTGATGCTTGCGCGCACGGTGTCAGGCGCCGCGTCTGCCGATGCGGGCGCAGTAGCAAAAGTTTTTTGGTTCTTTTTTTCAAAAAAGAACTGCTTTCTTTCTTACACACCATGAGCGGCTCCCTCTCCGGCGCCCTGAGCATCTCCTCAGGCGGGCTCGCCAACATCTCAGTCGGCCTCGCCGTACTGTCCCAGAACGTCGCCAACGCCTCCACCCCGCAATACGCGCTGGAGAGCGCCACCCAGACCAGCCTGTCCGCCGGCGGCCAGGAGTTCGGCGTGCACTCTGGCCTGGTCGTGCGCGCCACCGATCCCGGGCTGCAAAGCCAGGTCGCCGCGCAAACCTCGGCGCTGGCCGCGGACAACGTCACGTCAGCTTCCCTCGCCACGCTGGAGCCGGTGCTCGGCACGGTCGGCGCGGGCACCGACCTGGGCAGCCAGCTCGGCGCCGTGCAGTCGGCCTTCAGCGCGCTGCTGGCCGATCCTGCCAACGCCACGCAGCAGGGCGCCGTCGTGGATGCGGCAGCAGGCCTGGCCAGCGGGATAAACACGCTTGCCGGCGCCTATGGCAGCGCCCGTCAGACCGCGCAGGACAGCGTCGTGACCGGTGTGGGCGAGCTCAACGCCGCGCTTTCCACCCTCGGCACGCTCAGCGCGCAAATCGTCAACGACCGCGCGCAGGGCCTCAGCACGGCGGACCTGGAAAACCAGCGCGCCCAGACGGAGGCTACGATCTCCGGCCTGGTCGACACCCGCTTCCTGCCGCAGCAGGACGGCGACGTGACCGTGCTCACGGCGGGCGGCGCCCAGTTGCCGACCGATGGCACGCAACTTACCGCGTCACCGGCCACCACTGGCCCCTCGGCCACCTATCCTGGCGGCGGCATCCCCGGGATCATGCTTGGCGGCACGGACATCACCGGCCAGCTTACCGGCGGTTCGATCGGCGCCAACATCACCCTGCGCGACCACACGCTGCCGACGTACCAGGCCGGCCTCGACGAGTTTGCCGAGACCCTCTCGAGCCGCTTCTCCGCGCAGGGGCTGGCCTTGTTCACCAACCCCGCAGGCACCGTACCCTTCAGCACCGGGCCGGCCGCACAATCGGGCTATGTGGGCTACGCGGACACCATCCAGGTCAACCCGCTGGTTACCGCCACGCCCTCTTTGGTGCGGGATGGCACGCAGTCCATTGCCGGCTCGTCCACCGGCCCCAGCACGTTCACGCCGAACACCGGCGGCCTCGCCGGCTTCACGACGCTGATCTCGCGCGTGCTGAACTTCGCACTCGGCCAGAACGTGCAGGACGGCGTGCCGCAAGCGCCGGTCGCCACGACAGGCCTGGGGCCCACCGGCGCGCTTTCCACCGGCTACGGCGCGCAGGCCACGCTGACGGACGCGGCCAACGCGCTGACCGCCGGCCAGGCCGCCGACAGCGCGGACGCCACCACGCAGGCCGGCGACACGCAGGCGGTGCAGACCGCGCTGCAAGGCAAGCTCACGTCGGTCACCGGCGTGGACATGGACACCGAGCTTGGCCAGATGGTGGTTCTGCAAAACGCCTACGGCGCAAACGCAAAAATCATCTCTGCCGTGCAATCTATGTTTCAGGAAGTATTGAACATGGTGGTTGGCACCTCGTGAATGGGATTTCGTCTGCCACGGACGTCGGAACGCTGGCGGCGGTGCTCTACAACACCGCCCAGACCAGCGCGCAGATCGGCACGCTCACCGCGCAGAGCAGCAGCGGTCTCATCTCCTCGGATTACGCGGGGCTTGGTGCGACAGCGGCCGCCGCGCTGAACCTGTCCGGCCAGGTCGCGCTGAACACCACCTACCAGACGAACGCCGATCAGGCGGCCACCCAGGCACAGGTGGCGCAGGCCGCCCTTGGCCAGATACAGACGCTCGTCTCCGGCTTCTCCAGCCAGCTGCTGGAGCCGGCTTCCGCCACCCAGGTCGGTCTCACCACCCTGGCCACCAGCGCCAACTCGGCGCTGCAGCAGATCGCCAGCCTGCTGAACACGAAGGTCGGCGACAGTTATGTGTTCGCCGGCCAGGACAGCCGCAACCCGCCGATCCCCGACCCTGCAACGCTCTCCAGTTCCGCTTTTGTCACCGCCATCGAGGCCGCAGTTGTAAACCTCGATACGGCGGGTGCGGCCGCCACCCAGTCGCAGGTGCTGACCGCAGCCGGGCCGGGCGCAAACTCGCCTTTTTCCGCCACGTTGGAGGCCAGCAACCAGCCCGCTTCCGCCGAAATCGGCGACGGCCAATCGGTCCAGACAAGCGTGCTCGCCGACCAGAATGCCAATGCGATCTCCACCGGCACGGGCACCACCAGCACAGGCTCCTATACGCGTGACATCCTGGCATCCCTGGCCACAGTGGCCGCACTCGGCACCGCTACGGCGAGCGATCCGAAGGTGATCTCGCTGCTCAGCCTGACGCACACCACCTTGAGCAACGCGGACGACGCGCTGAACACCGACATAGGCAGTTTGGGCGCGCGCCAGCAGATCATCACCAGCGCGCAAAGCGAGCTGACGGCAACGGCAACCGTGCTGACCACGCAGCTCGGCAATCTGCAGGACGTCGACCCTGCCGAGGTCGCGACCAAGCTTTCCACCGCTCAGAACCAGCTGCAGGCGAGCTACAAGATCATTGCAGATTTGGAGCAGTTCTCGCTGGCGAAGTATATATAGCAGTAAGCAAGCCTTCTTTTTTGAAAAAAAGAACAAAAACTTTTGCTTCGTTCGCTTTCTTCGGCGCCTTGATCTTTCCTGCGGCATTTGGCTGTTGATGCAGGCGGAGGGAGTAGCCGCCCATGACACGGACCGCCGTTAACCCGGCCTGAACCTTTCTCGCCCAAGATGCCCAAGCCGGCAAAAACGCCGATAGCCGATCCAGAAAGGATGAAACCAAGATGTCCAACCTCGTGCTGGAGCTGCGCCAAGGCGACATGATGGTTGTCAACGGAGCCGCCATACGTTTCCGCAACCGCACCCGGATCGAACTCACCGCCCACGCGCGGTTCCTGTTCGGCCGGCAGATCATGGCACCACAGGATGCGGACACGCCGGCGCGCCGCATTTATTTTGCACTGCAAACGGCCTATATCGGTGACGAAGGAGAGCGTCGCGGCGGCCTGGCCGATGCGATGGACCTCATCGAGGCGTTCAAATCAGCAACGACCTCGCCGTCCGCAATGGCATTGCTCGATGGCGCGCTGGCCTGCGCGCGCGCGGACAAATGCTATCATGCGCTTCGTCTGGCCCGCCGCGTGGTGCGCCATGAGGATGCAATTCTCGGCCGCCGCGCTGCAAATTAGTCCGGCCGTCCAGCCGCGCTCCTGGAGCATTACCTGACCGCAAGGGGCCACCCGTCGGATAAATAGCTCGTCGTGACAAAAACCTAGAGCATTTCCCGCCTGTTTATCGACTCACGAACGTTGGGAAATGCTCTAGACTGCGCGGCGGGACGCGGACGCCATCCCTATCAGGGACACACCGCCGATCACCAGGTCAACCCCAACAAGCATG
>CAXTCL010000076.1:0-16165 GCA_964242035.1 uncultured Acetobacteraceae bacterium
ATACGCGAGTTGCGGGCGGAGAACCCGGGCGTGGTGGTGCTGGCGCATCCGGAGTGCCCGCCTGAGGTGGTGGACGAGGCGGATTTCGCCGGGT
Source organism: uncultured Acetobacteraceae bacterium (assembly GCA_964242035.1). Lineage (GTDB taxonomy): Bacteria > Pseudomonadota > Alphaproteobacteria > Acetobacterales > Acetobacteraceae > BOG-908. The sequence goes on from CAXTCL010000076.1 coordinate 95, forward strand.
CCACCGCGGCGATGGCGGATTACGTGACGGAGAAGCAGCCGGGGCGGGTGGTGCTTATCACCGAGTGCTCCATGGCGGATAATATCGCCGTGCTGCACCCAAAGGTTGAGTTCGTGCGGCCGTGTAATCTTTGTCCGCATATGAAGCGGATTACACTGCCTGGGATACGCCGGGCGCTGGAGACAATGTCTAACGTGGTTGAGATCGACCCTGCTGTTGCTGTGCGGGCGCGGCAGGCTGTGGAGCGGATGTTGGCAGTGTAGGCAAGCGAGGCCTTCTTTTCTGAAGAAAAGAAGCAAAAGACTTTTGTTCCTGTCGCTGCTGACGCCTGTCGATTGTTTCTGAAGCATCCCGCACGCTGCAAATGCGGGGAGATAAAAGTTTTTTGGTTCTTTTTTTCAAAAAAGAACTGCTTCCTTCTTGAGGACTACGCAAAATGGACGATTGCCCGATCATAATAGGCGCTGGCCTGGCCGGCCTGATGGCGGCGCTGCACCTGGCGCCGGAGCCGGTCCTGGTGTTGTCCGCGGCGCCGCTTGGCGAGCAGGCGGCAAGCGGGTGGGCGCAGGGCGGGTTGGCGGCGGCGATCGGGGAGGATGATTCCACGGAGCTGCACCTGGCGGACACGCTGGCGGCCGGCGCAGGGCTTTGCGACGCGGCGGTGGCACGTCGGATCGTGGAGGCTGGGCCGGCGCTGGTGGAGGAGCTGGCTGGGTTGGGGGCGCGGTTCGATCGGGATGCGCGGGGGCGGATCGGGCTGGGGCTGGAGGCGGGACATGGGCGGCGGCGGATCGTGCATGCGGCAGGCGATGCGAGCGGGCGGGAGATGTTGCGGGCGGTAATTGCGGCTGTGCGGCGGACGCCTTCCGTTACGGTTTGGGAGGGGGTTCGGGCGACCCGGTTGATCATGCGCGATGGAGCGGTGGCCGGCGTGCTGGCTTTGCCGGCCGCTGGGGGGAGCGCGCGGGTTCTCCGTAGCAGCCGGGTGGTGGTGGCGACTGGCGGGTTGGGCGGGCTGTATGAGCATTCCACCAATCCGGCGGGGGCGCTGGGGGGTGGGTTGATGCTGGCGGCGCGGGCCGGGGCGGCTTTGGCTGATCTGGAGTTTGTGCAGTTTCATCCGACGGCTTTGGATGTAAGGCCCGCCGGGGACCGGCAGGACGCTCACGTTCCCATGCCGTTGGTTTCTGAGGCGGTGCGGGGCGAGGGCGCGGTGCTTGTCGATGAGGCGGGGGTGCGGTTCATGGCGGGCGATGCGCGGTGGCCGCGGGCGGAGCTGGAGCCGCGCGACATCGTGAGCCGGGCGGTTTGGGCGCGTATGGGCGAGGGGCATCAGGTGTTCCTTGATGCGCGGGACGCGCTGGGCGCGCGGTTTGCGGCGCGGTTCCCGGGGATTACCGCGGCTTGTCTGGCGGCGGGGGTGGATCCGGCGGTGGTGCCGATACCGATACGGCCGGCCGCGCATTACCACATGGGCGGGATAGCGGTGGATGCGGATTGCAGGAGCACGGTGCCTGGGCTTTGGGCGGTGGGCGAGGCGGCGTGCACGGGACTGCACGGGGCCAACCGGCTGGCCAGCAACTCGCTGCTGGAGGCGGCCGTGACAGGGCGTATCGCGGCGGACAGCGTGGCGGGCATGCCGGCCGGGCGCGCGGCGCCGGTGGCGGCCGTGGAGGATGCGATCGTGGGGGATGCGGCGCCGGTGCGGGCGATACTTTCGCGCTATGCCGGGGTGCTGCGGGATGCGGATGGGCTGGCGGCGGCGGTGGGGGAGCTTTCGGCGTTGCCGGCGGCGTCCGATCCGGCGGCGCTGGGGTTGATGATGGCGGTGGCGATGCAGCGGCGGGAGGAGAGCCGGGGCGGGCATACGCGTACGGACTTCCCGGAGGCCTCGCCGGCGCTGGCGCAGCGGATGACGCTGACTTTGGACGAGGCGCGGGGGCTTGCCCGGCCGGCGCCGTCTGTGGCGCGGGCGCGGCCTTCAGCGTGACGCCGCTGCCTGGGGTGCTGGTGGAGCCGCTGGTGCGGGCGGCGCTGGTGGAGGATCTCGGGCGGGCTGGGGACATCACTACGGACGCGCTGGTGCCTGGGGATTTGCAGGCGCAGGGGGCGTTCGTGGCGCGCCAGGCTGGGACCTTGGCGGGGCTGGACCTGGCGGCGCTGGCGTTTCGGTTGGTGGACCCGGCGGTGGTGATGACGGCGGAGCGTCGCGATGGGGAGCGGGTGCGACCTGGCGATGTGATTGCGCGGTTGGCGGGCCCGGCGCGGGGGATATTGACCGGCGAGCGGGTGGCGCTGAATTTCATGGGTCATTTAAGCGGGATCGCTACAGCGACCGCGGCGATTGTGGATGCGATTGCGCATACGCGGGCGCGGATTACTTGCACGCGGAAGACCACGCCTTTGCTGCGCGCGGTGGAGAAATATGCGGTGCGATGTGGCGGGGGCGCGAACCATCGGTTCGGGTTGGATGACGCGATACTGATCAAGGACAATCATATCGCGATAGCGGGTGGGGTTGGGCCGGCTTTGGCGCGGACTCGGGCGGCGGCCGGGCATCTGGTGCGTATCGAGATCGAGGTGGATACGCTGGCGCAACTCGAAGAGGTGCTGGCGATCGGGGCGGATGCGGTGTTGCTGGATAATATGAGTTTGGCGATGTTGCGTAAGGCGGTGGGTATGGTTCGAGGGCGGGCTGTGGTCGAGGCTTCGGGGGGGATCGATTTGGAGAGTGCGGCCGGGGTGGCGGAGACCGGGGTGGATCTGTTGTCGGCGGGGTGGCTTACGCATAGTGCTCGGGTTCTGGATATTGGTTTGGATGTTTAGTAACAGCTCGCTTTGAGTGTCATACATGAAAAGCAAGCAGTCCTCCGAAAGGAGTACCAGAAAAGCTTTACTTCCCGCATATGCAGTAGCCGGGTGCCTTCTGACATAACGAGGCAGCGCGACAGCGTACGAGACACCGACGGCATGGCAGTCAGTTTTTAACGTAAGGACGGGTATATTCCGAGAACGCTGCCATCGCCGAAATCCAGGTAGCCCGCGATGCTGTCTGCCGGCATATCGATGCCGGAGCAAACCTTCCCTTGGAATGGATGGTGTGCAACTGCTGTAATATTAACCTGACATATGCCTGAATGTTTTCGTGTGCATTAGGCTCCGGGTTCCCGGTCGGATACTGGATCGTCATCTTGCTTGGCCGAGGTCCGTCGTCGACGCTCCAGAAACCTCCCTGACGCACAAGAATGCGGGAGTCCGTAAACTGACGCACGAGGCCGTTGTCCGCCGGCAAATGCGATCCGAGCTTTCGGATGGAAAGGCGGCACCCTCCGTCCAACCTCACCCAGTCGCCAAGCTTCTCGATTGCGTCTAGGCCCGCGCCCGAAAGCGGCGAGGCCTCGATACCGGCATAAAGCCGTCCGGTTCCCCAGGAGCGAGGGCCCAGGTCGCTTGACGCGAGTAGCGCAATGACGTCGTCGGTCGTCCGATCCTCGACGGCCGCCTGGTAATAGGAAGCCACGCCAAGGCGCTGGATCGTAGCCGTTGCATCCGTCCAGACGAAAGACGGACTCGCGACGCTCCGAGGTAGCTGACGAGATGCACCGTCCGCATAGACCATCTCCGCCGGGTATCCTGGGCTGTTCATCCACAACCATCTTGCGCGCGAGTGATAGACGACCCCGGTCTGGAAATTCTGCCATTGAAACGGCCATTCAGGCTTCAAAACCAGTACACTTCCGTCGGAAAGCCACGCCGAAAACTTGTCGCGGGCAGGGTTCCAGCTGACGATGTTGATCAGCGAGAGGCGCAGGCTCATTCTAACCAGAGTTAAATATGAGCTCTCGCGTGTTCGGCCGCCATATGTGTAGGTGAAGACGACCCGGATTGGGTAGACAAGCTGGCAGAAGATGGCTGCAGCGGACCCTATCAGGGTAGCAAGAAGTAAAGTGAAGCCAATGCGGCGCGAAGCCGTCACTCAGCCAGCACCAAAGAAACGCGGGATCGGGCACCGATGCCCGGTGTAGAGGCCGGCAGACCTAGCTTCCACGTCCATTCACGGCCCGTAGCGCGCGTCGGCGCCGGTCGATCACCGCGCCCAGCCGGGTGCCCATCGCAGGATCGCGCCACAGCATCACCACCGTGACCAGCAAGCCGGCGTGCAGGAACAGCGCGCCGAGTTTGACGTGCGCCATACTCCAGATCAGGCCCGGGCCTGCAGCCATGGCGGCGCAGGCGAGCGTGTAGGCGGCGAGGCGTGGGGCGGAGGCGGGCAGGGCCAGGCGCCAGAGGACGGTCCAGCAGAGGGCGGCGGCGGCGAGGGTTTTCATGGCGGCCATGGCGCGCAGCAGGCGGGTGAGGTCGGCGCCGGCGTCGGCGATCGCGTGCGTGGCGGCAGGCGCGCTGGTGGCCAGTGCGCCGGCCAGGGCAGCGGCGAACGTTATGCCGATCAGCAGGGTGCGGCGGCGGGCGCAAGCGTCCGGCCGGGTGGCGGCTGGGGCAGTGCCGATGTCCGTGTAGCTTGTCAGGCCGATGTCACTCATGTCCGCTCCGATTAAGCCGGCGACTATCAGTTTTGGCTGGGTGACCGGGCCGCAATGGTGCGCGGAAAACTTTAGCGCTCGCCGCCAGCAACGCGGCCATGCCAGAACATCACGCCGCCGCCCCACCCGCCAGGAGCAAAAGTTTTTTGCTTCTTCTTTTCAAAAAAGAAGGCCTTTCTTGCTTTCGCCACGCTACCAAAGCCTTGCCGCCCTGGCGCTGATCCTCCTGGTCACGGGCGCACTCTGGGCAAGGCAGCCCGTCCGCTCGCTCAACGAGTTCGACCAGCCGTTCTATCTCGGCATCGCGCATGACCTGGTGCACCACCAGCGCTTCACGGACGGCTTCATGTTCGCCGGGCCGGACGCCACCGGCCTCCGACCGGAGGGGATGCGTTTCGCGCCGCTGTACCCGGCGCTGATCGCGTTGGCCGCACGCGTTGATGGCAGGCTGCGCGCGGGGATGGATTGCGTGGTGGCCGGGGCGGACCTGAACCCGGCGTGTCCGGTGGCGGCGCCGTCCCTGCGCTGGGTGCAGTTCAGCGAGCTGGCGGTGTTCTTCTGGCTGCTGTGGTGGATGGCGCGGCGCATCGGCGGGGCTGGCGTGGGATGGCTGGCACTGGGGTTGGCGCTGTTCACCGCGCCATTGCTAATGCGGTCGGTGAACTATCTGATGACGGAGATGACGACGCTGGTGCTTTCCACCGCGGCGATCGCCGCCGGGCTGGAGGCGGTGGCGGGGTCGGGGCGACGTCGGGTGGCCTGGGCGGCCGGGGCTGGGGTGTTGCTGGCGTTGGCGGCACTGACCCGGCCGGCGTTTCTCTATCTGTTTCCGGCGGTATTGCTGGCCGCGGCCGCGCTCGGGCGCCGGCGCGCGTGGCCGGCGCTGGCTGCCATGGGGGGGGCGGCCGCGCTCACTCTCACGCCATGGGTGATGCGCAACGCCGTGGTGCTCGGGCGGCCGGCGCTCACCCACGGGTATGACAGCCACACGCTGGTGCAGCGCATCGCGTTCGACACGATGGACTGGCGGGAATACGCGCAATCCTTTGTCTGCTGGCTGCCGGATGGCACCGCGATCGGCCGCCGCTGGTTTCCGCTCACGGGCTGCGACCGCTTCGGCTGGGACGACCACCCGAACTCCTTCTATACGCTCGGCCTGGACCATATGCTGCCGGAGACGCTGGCCGCTTCCGGCGGCTACGACCACCACCTCTCCTACCTGCTGACGCACTACATCCTGCGCATGCCAGCCTGGCACGCGATGGTCAGCATCCCGCTGGCTTTGCGCGGGGCGTATGTGGCGCATTGGTGGGGTTTTATGCTGTTCTGGGTGGCGCTGGGCCTGACTTGGGCGGCGCGGCCGTGGAGGGCGCAGGATGATGGTTCGATGTGGCGCCCGGGCGTGATCCTGCTCGCCTGGCCGGCGTGGTTCATGCTGGCGTTCAACGCGTCGGTGGCGGTGAACCAGGTGCGCTATAACCTGCTGCTGATCCCGCTCTACGCGCTGGCGGGCGCGTGGCTGTTGGCGGCCGGCGTGGGAAGGTGGCGGCAGCACCTGGCCACTTCATGACGATTACGGCGCTGCCCTTTGTGTTGGACGGGGTGACGGCACGGCTGTCTCCCGGGCCGCGCCGTTCGCTGGCCTGGGGGCCGGGGCGGATGGGGCGCAGCGGGGCGGCCGGAATGGCGGTATGGGACGCAGGCGCCGCGATCCGGGGGTTGGACCTGTTTGCCGCGTTCTGGGACTACGACGCCGGACAGATCGACTGGCTGACCGGATTCCTGTGCGACCAGGTGATGATCGACTGGTTCGAGGCGCTGGCCAAACCTGCGGAGGCGGCCGACGAGCCGGAGGAGCTGTACGCGCGGGCTTCAATGAACACGCTGGAGAGCACTGTGGAGGATGGGCGGTAGGAAGAAAGCAGTCCTTTTTGGAAAAAAAGATCAAAAAACTTTTGCTCCCTGTCGACGAATGTTTCAGCACCCGCCGACAGGGACCAAAAGTTTTTTGCTTCTTTCTTCAAAAAAGAAGGCCTTGCTTACTTCACGGTGTCGTCGACGACGAGTGCGTGGTTGTGGTCGTCGTGGCCATAGGAGGCTGCGCCGCAGGAGCAGTCGTCGTGGTGGACGAATGCTCCGTGGTGACAGTCACGGCCGGGGCCGGGTCACCGCCGCAGCCGGCCAACAAGGCTGTGGCGCCGAGCAGCGACGCGGTCAGCATCGCGCGCGCCGGGTTCAGGGCGATACGCATGGTACGCATCTCCTCAGTTTGGCTGGGCGGTTGTTGTGGTGGAGGACGAGGTGCTGGTGGTTGTGGTGGTCGGCGGCGGGGGCGGCGGGACAGCGACGTTCGTCGTTGTGGACGAGCTCTCGGACGCGACGCCGTTGCCGTTTTGGTAGCTGGTGGACTTCTTGTCCACCTGGTTCCCGTAGCCGTCGGTAGCGTGGTATTCGTGGGAGGTGCTGAGCGTGCCGGGCGCAGGGGCCATCGGTGCCGGCGCCATGGTGGATTGCTGGGTCGTCGTGGTCTCGGACGCGGTCTGCGCCTGTGCGGCGCCGGCGGACATCGCCAGCGCCAGGGCGGCGAAACCTGTTGCGAACTTCATGTGAGTCTTCCTTCTGGCGTACGTTAACACGCTGCGGGCGTTCGCCCGTCTTGGCAGCTTCGTTTCAACACCGGTGAGCTGTGTCGGTTCCGGTGTGTGTACGGTGCGCTTTGCTTCTGATTGTTACGAAGGAAGGAAGGCCCTCTTTTTTGAAAAAAGAAGCAAAGAACTTTTGCTTCCCCGACGCTCAGCCGCTTCGGTGTTTCCTGGTGCACCTGGCTGGTGCAAATGCGGAGGAGCAAAAGTTTTTTGGTCCTCTTTTTTCAAAAAAGGACTGCTTGCTTCCTTACGCTACCGCTGCCTGTGCCAAAGCCTGCGCCACGCGCGTGCCGTCTATGGCGGCCGACAGGATACCGCCGGCGTAACCGGCACCTTCGCCGGCGGGGTAGAGGCCGGCGGTGTTGAGGCTCTGGAAGTCGGCGCCGCGGGTGATGCGTATGGGTGAGGAGGTGCGGGTCTCCACACCTGTCATGACAGCGTCCGCCATGTCGAAGCCGGGGATCTGGCGGGCAAAGACAGGGAGGGCTTCGCGTATGGCGGTCAGGACGTAGTCGGGGAGGCAGGCGGCGAGGTCGGTGGGGGTGACGCCCGGCTTGTAGGAGGGGATGACCTCGCCAAGGGCGGTGCTGGGGCGGCCGGCGAGGAAGTCGGCGACTCTCTGGGCGGGGGCGGCGTAGGTGCTGCCGCCGGCGGTGTAGGCGGCGGATTCCAGGCGGCGCTGGAAGGCGATGCCGGCCAGGGGGTTGCCGGACTCTTCCGGGGCGAAATCGGCGGGGCCCACGCCCACCACGATGCCGGCATTGGCGTTCCGCTCGGCGCGGGAGTACTGGCTCATGCCGTTGGTCACCACGCGGCCTGGCTCGCTGGTGGCGGCGACGACGGTGCCGCCCGGGCACATGCAGAAGCTGTAGGCGGAGCGGCCGCCGCTTGCGTGGTGGACGAGCTTGTAGTCGGCGGCACCCAGGCGCCTGTGCCCGGCAAAGGTGCCGAAGCGGGCGCGGTCTATCACCGATTGCGGGTGTTCTATACGCACGCCGACGGAGAAGGGTTTGGGCTCCACGTGGATGCCGGCGGCGACCAGGGCAGCGAAGAGGTCGCGCGCGGAGTGGCCGGGGGCCAGGATCACGTGGCGGGCTGACAGGGTTTCGCCGTTGGCGAGTTCGAGGGCTTCGATGCGGCTTTGTCCGGTGGGGGACCGGCCGGTGATGAGCGCTGCCACACGGGTGTCGAAGCGGTATTCGCCGCCCAGGGCTTCGATTTCGGCGCGCAGGTTTTCCACCACGGTGACCAGTCGGAAGGTGCCTATGTGGGGCTTGCTGGAGACTAGGATCTCCTCGGGGGCGCCGGCGCGGACGAAGGTTTCCAGCACGCGGCGGCCCAGATAGGCGGGGTCGCGGACGCCGGACCAGAGTTTGCCGTCGGAGAAGGTGCCGGCGCCGCCCTCCCCGAACTGGACGTTCGATTCCGGGGTGAGGACGGATTTGCGCCACAGGGCAAAGGTGTCCGCGGTGCGTTCGCGTACCATACGGCCGCGTTCGAGGATGATCGGGCGGAAGCCCATTTGGGCGAGGGCCAGGGCGGCGAAGAGGCCGCAGGGGCCGGCGCCTATTACGACGGGGCGGTCCTGAAGGGGGGTGGGGGCGCGGGCGGCGTGGTGGAAGGTGGTGTCCGGGGTGCGGGTTATCTGGGGGTTGTGGGCGTGGCGGGCGAGGAGGGCGGGTTCGTCGGGGACTTCCACGTCCAGGGTGTAGATGAGGTGGATGGCGCTGCGCTTGCGGGCGTCATAAGCGCGGCGGAAGACCTGAATGGATGTGGGTGCGATGCCGAGTTTGGCTTCGGCAGCCTGGGCCAGGGCTTCGGGGGCGTGGTCCAAAGGGAGCTTGAGTTCGGTGAGGCGTAGCACGGGGGGAGGTGGGTCCTGTCGAGTGGGCTTGTATATGGGTTGGCGGAGCGCCGGCGTTGAAGGAAGCAAGGAAGCAGTTCTTTTTTGAAAAAAAGAACCAAAAAACTTTTATCTCCGTCGGGTACGTGTTGTTGAGGCCCGCGCTTCAACGGTCCGCGACAGCGCAGATAAAAGCTTTTTGCTTCTTTTTCTCGAAAAAGAAGGCCTTGCCTTGCTACCCCAATCAGGCCGGAGGGAAATCCTGCAGGTTGCGTATCATCAAGGCCAGGCCGTCTTCCTTGACGAGCTCCGCCGCCATGTCCCTGGGAAACCAGGCGCGCGTGCGCTCCGCCTGCTCGCGCCAGGCCGAGGCCTCCTTGGTCACCAGCATCAGGAACACGATGCACTCGCACAGGCGGGTTTCCGTGCCGGCGATCGTTTTCGTGTAGTGGTAGGAGCCGATCGGCTTGCGGCCGACGATGCCCTTGATCCCGGCCTCCTCGCGCGCCTCGGTGCGGGCCACCACGCGTGGCTTCCGGCCGATCATCGGCCAGCCTTTCGGAATGACCCACCGGCCGACGCCGCGCGATGTCAGGAGCAGTATTTCCGGTGTGTGGTCGGCGCCGGCTCGGTAGGGCAAGGCGCCGTATTGGATGTTACCTAGTCGGTTTGACTTGACCATGCGCCGTTGTTGATCGCCAGGATTGTGGGTGCAATTGCATAACTCTTGCAGCCCAGTAGCATGGCGCGGGGTGCATGGCATCCCCTGCCGGGCCTACGCGCAGCCGGGAAGGCACGATGCTCACGCTGTTCAGTCTTACGGGCCAGGGGCTGCTGCAGTTCGAGGAGCTGCTGCTCGCCTTCGTGCTGTCGGCGCTGGTGGGGCTGGAGCGCGAGATACGCCAGAAGAGCGCGGGGTTGCGGACCTATACGCTGGTGGGCGTCTCTGCAGCACTTTTCATGCTCGTATCGAAATACGGCTTTACCGACGTGCTCGTCACCGGGCGCGTGGTGCTCGATCCGTCCCGCGTGGCGGCGCAGATCGTGTCCGGCATCGGCTTCATCGGCGGCGGCGTGATCTTCATGCGGCGCGACATCGTGCGCGGGCTGACGACGGCCGCCTCCGTCTGGCTGACGGCCGCGCTTGGCATGGCGTGCGGCGCCGGCCTGCCGGTTCTGGCGGTTACCACGACGGCGATACATTTCATCGTCATGCTGGTCTTCCCGCGCCTGGTTGCGCATCTGCCGCGATCGAAGCGCACGGCGACGCGGATACGCGTGTTCTACCGGGGCGGGCGCGGGCTGATGCGGGATATCCTTGTCGCCTGCACGCAGCTTCGGTTTTCGATCGATCACGTGGAGGTTCAGGGCGAGAGTGCGGAGCAGGCGCAGGATCTGGCCGATGTCGAGGAGATCGAGGCTGACGGTGCGCGGCGCGGCCTTGTGTCCCTGAGCATGCAGGTGAAAGGCAAGCGGCCGGTCTCGCATCTCATTGCGCGGCTGAGCGAGATCGACGGGATCGTGCAGGTGGGGGACTTGTTCGAGGATGCGGAACTGGATTAGCGAAGGAAGCAAGGCCTTCTTTTTTGAAGAAAGAAGCAAAATAGTTTTGTCCCGTTCACATTTGCCGCCGCTTGTTGCCTCCTGAAACTGCCGGAGCTTCAAATGCGAGGAGGTAGAAGTTTTTTGGTCCTTTTTTTCAAAAAAGGACTGCTTGCCTTGCCCTACCTCTCCCACATGCAACAACCGTGCATCTGCATGCCCCTACTCTAGGCCGATGCGGCTTCACGGACCAGGGTGTCGCCTCTCACGGTCGCCGCCTCGTCCCACGCGCACCGCTGGCGTCCGCCCAGCGCCCTGCCGCGGCCGAGCTCGCGCCGGTTCAGGCTGGACCGTTTCGGCCAGACGTATAGGCTGGCCCGGCAAACTCTCGATCGGCATCGAATACAGGGGTTGGACCATGGGCGACGCAGACGTTCGCGAGATCGTTTCGGACTTGCCGTTCGAGGCCACGCTGGAACGCCTGACCGCAGCCATCACCCAGGCCGGCCTGGTGATGTTCCAGCGCATCGACCACCAGGCAGGCGCGCGCGAGGCCGGGCTGGAAATGCCGCCCACGATGGTGCTCACCTACGGGCATCCGAGAGGCGGCACGCCGATCATGCTGGCCACACCCCTGGCAGCACTCGACCTTCCCCTGCGCGTACTCGTCCGGGTGCGCGACGACGGCAGGACGGTGATCGCCTTCCACCCTGTGGCGGCACTGCTTCGCCGGGCCGGCGTGCCGGACGCGCTCGCAGGCAGGCTCGATCCCGCGCAGCTTCTGCTGGTCAAGGCGATGGCGCAATGAGCGAGTCCCTGGTTCTCGAGGCGCCGGGCAGGCCCATGCTCGACTATTTGCCTGTCGGGCTGTTCGGCTCGGTGATGGGGCTGACGGGCCTGTCGGTCGCCTGGCGGCTGGCGCACCTGCGCTACGGCGTGTCCGAATGGATCGCACTCGCCATTGCCGCCACGGCCGCGCTGGCCTTCCTCCTGCTGCTGGCGGGCTACGGCATCAAGCTGGTGACCGCCTTTCCTGCGGTGCGCACCGAGTTCCGCCACCCGATCGCCGGCAATCTGTTCGGCACGATCCTGATCAGCCTTCTCCTGCTGCCGATCGTGCTGGCGCCGTTCGCCCACCGGTCCGCGCAGATCATTTGGGTGATCGGCGCGGCTGGCATGGTCTGCTTCGCCTGGCTCATCGTCAGCCGCTGGATGAGCGACCGCCAGCAGGTCGCCCATGCCACGCCCGCCTGGATCATCCCTGTCGTCGGATTGCTGGACCTGCCGCTTGCTCTGCCCGCGCTCGGGCTGCCGCCTCTGCATGGGCTGACGGTACTGGCGCTCGCGGTGGGCCTGTTCTTTGCGGTGCCGCTGTTCACGCTCGTGTTCTCGCGCCTGCTGTTCGAGGCGCCGCTGCCCGATGCGCTGAAACCGTCGTTGCTGATCCTCGTGGCACCGTTTGCCGTGGGATATTCTACCTACACCGTCGTGGCAGGGCAGACGGACCTGTTCGCCGAAGCGCTGTACATGCTGACCCTGTTCGTGCTTGCCGTGCTGCTCGGGCAGTTGCGCAATCTTCCGCTATGCTGCCCGTTCCGCGTCTCCTGGTGGGCGGTAAGCTTTCCGCTCGCGGCGAGCAGTATTGCGGCGCTACGGTTTGCCGCTGCCCGGCCTGGCATCGTTACGGACACGATCGCCGTGGCATTGCTGGGTTTGGCGACGCTGGTCATGGCGGCACTGCTTGGGCGGACTGTGCTGGGGCTTGCCAAGGGGGAGTTGCGGACGCTTAGCGGGTGAGGAACACCGGGTTCCGGGCGGTGGTCCTGGCGAACACCGGGCCTTGCTTCCTTCGGCCATCGCCTATAGCCCGCCCCGAACACCCGCCCCAAGGACCGCCGATGCCCGAGCAAGCCCCCCCAGGATTCCGCATGGAGAAGGACGCGATGGGCGCGCTTCCGGTGCCGGCGGACCGGCTGTGGGGGGCGCAGACGCAGCGGTCGATACAGAACTTCCCCATCGGCGTGGACCGGTTCCGGTTCACGCGGCCGGTCATACGCGCGATGGGGCTGCTGAAAAAAGCCGCCGCACTGGCCAATGGCGAACTGGGCGAGCTGCCGGCCGAGCGCGTGAACCTGATCATACGGGCCGCCAACGAGGTGATCGACGGGGACCTGGACGCGGAGTTTCCGCTGGTGGTGTTCCAGACGGGGTCGGGCACGCAGACGAACATGAATGCCAACGAGGTGATCGCCAACCGGGCGATACAGTTGGCGGGCGGGGTCGTGGGCGCGAAGTCGCCGGTGCACCCGAATGACGACGTGAACCACAGCCAGTCCAGCAACGATACGTTTCCGACGGCGATGCACATCGCGGCGGTTGAGCAGATCGAGCACCGGCTGCTGCCCGCGGTCGCGCAGTTGCGCGCCACACTGCATGGCAAGGCACAGGAATACGCGCATGTTGTGATGATAGGCCGCACGCATCTGCAGGACGCGACGCCGGTGACGCTGGGCCAGGTGATCGGCGGCTGGGTGGCGCAACTGGATGGCGCAGTGCGCTCCATACGCGCCGAAGTGCCGGGGCTGCTCGAGCTGGCGATCGGCGGCACCGCTGTGGGTACGGGGCTGAATGCGCATCCGCAGTTCGGCACGTCCGTGGCGCGCCATATTGCGGCGGAGACGGGGTTCGCCTTCGTGACTGCGCCGGACAAGTTCGCCGCACTCTCCGCGCATGATGCGATGGTGACGGTGAGCGGCACGCTGCGCACGCTGGCCGGCGCGCTGATGAAGATCGCCAATGATGTGCGCTGGTACGCCTGCGGGCCGCGCGCGGGGTTCGCCGAATTGCGTATTCCCGAGAACGAGCCGGGCAGCTCCATCATGCCCGGCAAGGTGAACCCCACGCAGAGCGAGGCGCTGACGATGGTCGCCGTGCAGGTGTTCGGCAACGATGCGGCGGTCGCCTTCGGCGGCAGCCAGGGCAATTTCCAGCTCAACGTGTTCAAGCCGGTAATGCTGCACAATCTGCTGGAGTCGGTCGCACTTCTGGCGGACGGGTGCCTGGCGTTCGATGTCGGGTGCGCGCAGGGGATTGCGCCTGACGAGAAGCGCATTGCGGAGAATGTGGGCAATTCGTTGATGCTGGTGACGGCGCTCAATCCGCATATCGGATATGAAAAATCGGCGCAGATCGCGCTGAAGGCGCATCGCGAGGAGACGGGTTTGAAAGAGGCGGCTTTGTCGCTTGGGTTTTTGAGTGCGGACGAGTTTGATGCCTGGGTGCGGCCGGAGGAGATGACAGGGCCTTTGGTCAGGTAGGAAGGAAGCAAGGCCTTCTTTTTTGCAAAAAAGAAGCAAAAAACTTTTGACTCCGCTGTCGCCGCCCTTGCCGGCAGTCGTGGTTTCCGGGATTGAAGCGCGCCGTTTTCCAGGCGAGGGAGCAAAAGTTTTTTGCTTCTTTTTTCAAAAAAGAAGGCCTTGCTTCCTAACATGTATCCATCCCCCGAGCCGTTCCAGGCAATCGCCATAAGCCGGCTCGCGCATGCGCTGAAGGCCCAGGGCCGCTCCATCCTGCACATGGAGTTCGGCCAGCCCTCCACCGGCGCGCCGCGCGCGGCGATCGCCGCGGCACACAGGGTGCTGGACGCGGATGCGATGGGGTATTGGGAAAGCGCGCCGCTGAAGGCGCGCCTGGTGCGGCTGTACCAGGAGCGTTACGGCGTCGGCATCGATGCCGGGCAGATCATCCTCACCTGTGGCGCCTCGCCGGCGCTGGTGCTGGCCCTCAGCTCCAATTTCCGGCCGGGTGACCGCGTGGCGATGGCGCGGCCGGGCTATGTGGCCTACCGCAACACGCTGCGCGCGCTGCATATGGTGCCGCAGGAAATCGCCTGCGGGGCGGAGACGCGGTTCCAGTTGACGGCCGCACACCTGGCCGCACTCGATCCGGCGCCTGCGGGCGTGATCATCGCCAGCCCGGGCAATCCCACCGGCACCATCATACCGGCAAGCGAACTGGCGGCGATCGCCGCGCTGTGCACCGCGCGCGGGATCACGATGCTGTCCGACGAGATCTATCACGGCCTCAGCTACGGCGCGCCCACGCATTCCATGTTGGAGTTTGCGTCGGATGCCGTGGTGATCAGCAGTTTTTCGAAGTATTTCAGCATGGCGGGGTGGCGGCTTGGCTGGATCGTGGTGCCGCCCGGGCGCATGGACATGACGGGCGCGTATGCGGGAAACATGTTCCTGACGCCGCCTTCGCTGAGCCAGCATGCGGCCCTTGTCGCGATGGACTGCAAGGATGAGCTGGACGGTCACCTGGCCGTGTATGCGGAAAACCGGCGGCAATTGCTGGCGGCGCTGCCGGCGCTCGGGCTGGGCGCGATCGCGCCGCCGGACGGAGCGTTCTACGTGTATGCCGATGTGGAGCACCTGACAGATGACAGCGTGGATTTCTGCAGGCGCACGCTGGAGGAGACCGGCGTGGCGATAGCGCCTGGGGTGGATTTCGATCCGGTGGACGGGCGGCGTTTCATACGCATGAGTTTTGCGGTGAGCACGGCGGAGGTGCATGAGGCGATTGCGCGGCTGGTGCCTTGGTTTGCGAGGACGCGGTAGGGTGCAGTAAGAAAGGCCTTCTTTTTTGAAAAAAAGAAGCAAAAAACTTTTGCTCCTTTGCAGGCTCGACCACCTCCTTCTATCCGGAAAAATCCGGCTGCCGCAGATGCGAGGGAAGTAAAATTTTTTTGCTTCTTTTTTTCAAAAAAGAAGGCCTTGCTTTCTCGCTTCGCCGATCAACCGGCCGACACTTCCCCAGCCAGCCACCCCTCGCAGCAGCCTTTCGCCAAACTCCGCACGCGGCCAATGTAGTTTGCGCGTTCGGACACGCTGATGACGCCGCGGGCGTCCAGCAGGTTGAATAGGTGGCTGGCTTTTATGCATTGGTCGTAGGCCGGCAGCGGCAGCGCGCGCGCCAGCAAGGCGGCGCATTCGGCTTCGGCATCGGCGAAATGGCGCGTCAGCATGGCGGTGTCGGCGGCTTCGAAATTGTAGGCGCTGTATTCGCGTTCGGCGCGCAGGAATACGTCGCCGTAGGTGACGCCGGCGCCGTTGAAATCGAGGTCATAGACGCTTTCGCGACCCTGCACGTACATGGCCAGGCGTTCCAGGCCGTAGGTGAATTCGGCGGACGGGGTGATAACGGGAATGCCGCCGACCTGCTGGAAATAGGTGAACTGGGTGACTTCCATGCCGTCGCACCAGACTTCCCAGCCCAGGCCCCAGGCGCCCAAAGTGGGGCTTTCCCAATCGTCCTCTACGAAGCGGAAATCGTGCAGCGATGTGTCGATGCCGATGGCGCGGTAGCTTTCCAGGACCAGGGCCTGGGCGTCCGGCGGGCTCGGTTTCATGATGACCTGATACTGGTAGTAGTGCTACAGGCGGATGGGGCTTTCGCCGTAGCGGCCGTCCCGAGGACGGCGGCAGGGCTGCACGTAGGC
>CAXTCL010000077.1:0-16042 GCA_964242035.1 uncultured Acetobacteraceae bacterium
GTGCAGGCGGGGGAGCAAAAGTTTTTTGCTTCTTTTTTTCAAAAAAGAAGGCCTTCCTTCCTCCTTCCGACCACATCCCGAAACACCGCCACCGGAAACCACGCCAGGTCGCGCGCATACCGCCCCAGCAACCGCCGCGGCTCCTGCCGCACCCGCCAGAGCCACTCCAAACCAACGCGCTGCCAAACCGCCGGCGCACGCTCAGTCAGCCCGAGGTGCACACGAACGGCCTGTCCGACGCACAGCACCCAGCATGCCGGCAAGGCCTGCCTGTGCGCATCGACAAACACCTCGCTGACGGGCGCCCCGAGCGTCATTACCAGGATGTCCGGCATCTGCGCCGAGATCGCGCGTGCCAGGCCGGCTTGCGCCGCGCCGTCAGCGGCCAGCCCCGCCGGCGCTGTCAGAACGTGTAAGCGGTCCAGGCCCTGCGTTTGAGCCCAAAGCCGGACGGCCGCTTCGCTTGCGGCGCTCTCTGTCACGATGACGACGCGCTTTTCAGCCAGGCTGCCGTGTTCCGCCAAACGCGCGAACAGTTCGCATCCGGTAACCCGCCGCTCCAGCGCCAGGCCGCGTAGCCGGCCGTACAGCAATACCGGAAAGCCGTCCGGGCAGACGAGCTCCGCCCCGGCATACGCCTGAGCGAATCCGGGCTGCCGCAGAAGGCGCAGATGATCGATGTTCGGCGTGACGACCAGGCGCAGCGCGGCTGGCGTCTCGCCCATCACACGCGCGATCACCTGCGGCGCAGCGAGCGGCGACAACGCCAGCCCGAAAGCGCGCGCCATTCTGGGCGCGGTCACCTGCGCGAACAACGCCTGGTGCGCGTCCGCGCACGCCGCCGCCGTGAACGCCGCAGCCCTGGCCTTGAGCACCGCCCGATCTGGTTCGCTGCCCAGCACCCCGCGGATTGCCGCAGCCAGGCCTGCCGCATCGCCCACCGCCACGATCGGACCGTAGCGGCCGCCCTCCAGAATCTCCCCCGGCCCGTGCGGGCAGTCGGTGGCGACCACGGGCGTGCCGCAGGCCAGCGCCTCGATCAGCACGTTGCCGAGCCCCTCGTAGCGGGACGGCAGCACGAGGCACGCGGCATGCGCGATCCACGGCAGCGGGTTGGCAGCGAAACCTGCGAAGACAACGCGGCCGGCGATGCCCAGCCGGCTCGCCTGCTGCTGCAGCGCGCCCGCCAGCGGACCCTCGCCCAGCAGGATCAGCCGCACGTCCGGCAGCAGCGCCAGCGCGTCCAGCAGCAGCCCCGGGTCCTTCTGCGCCGCCAGCCGCCCGGCAAACACCAGCACCGGCGCGCCCCCGTCCGCCAGCCAGGCGTGTGGCGGATCGCCGGCAGCGCGCGCGGCGAAATCGCCGGAGATCACCGGATTATAGATCGGCGTGATGCGGTCCCGGGCGATGCCGGCCACCGCCGCCAAATCGTCCGCCACGCCGCGGCTGACGGCGACGATGCCGTGCGCGCGCCTGCGCAGCAGCCAATAGAGCCACGGCACGCAACGATACTTCCAGCCCATCGCCAGTTCGGCCGACAGCGCGTTGTGCTGGCAGATCACCACCCGGGTACGCGCCCGCGCCAGCCAGCCGGCCAGCATGGCTGTGACGTTGTTATGGTCCAGGCTGGCCACCAGCACGTCCGGCCGCACGCGGCGCAGGACGCGCGCCAGTGGCAGCACCGCGCCCAGCATGCCTTGCCGGCCGAGCGTGATCACCTCCAGGTCGGCCGGCACCAGCCCGTCCAGCGCACCGTGCCGCCGGGCCAGGATCAGCGTCACGTGCACGCCGCGCGCGCGCAGCTCGGCGATCAGCGCCAGGCGCATGCGCTCCACGCCGCCGCCTGAGAGGTCGTGCATGTAGAAGGCTACGGCGCTCATGGCACGGCCAGGAAGGAAGCAAGGCCTTCTTTTCTGAAGAAAAGAAGCAAAAGACTTTTGCTCCCTGTCGGCGGCTCACCGGCGAGCGCGCGACAGCGGATCAAAAGTTTTTTGCTTCTTTTTTGCAAAAAAGAAGGCCTTGCTTCCTTGCCCCTCACGCCACACCCCAAACCTGCCGGCGCGGGATACACGCCGTCGTCGCCACCAGGCACACCAGGACGGTCGACTTGCGCCCCAGCGAGTTGCTCGAAGACGCCACGATCAGCGCGCCGACCAGCAGCGCGCGCCCCGGCGGCCCCGTCCTGCGCCAGCACCACACGAGCAGCGCGCCGAACCCCGCCAGGAACAGCGGAAACCCCGCGGCACCCAGGCTTACGAACATCAGCAGCCAGAAATTCTCGATTACCCCAACGCCGGTGTCCAGGCGCAGCCGGTTCAGCAGATGTAGCAGGTCCTCGCGCGGCGTGCCGAACAGCGCCTGCCAGACATCCAGCTCGCCAAGTATCTGCCACTGCGCCAGGCGCACCTGCGCGCTCTGGTCCCAGTACATGTGCGCCACCAGACGGTCCCCCAGCCCAGCCGCAAGTGCGGCCGCCAGCAGGGCCGCGCAGCCGCCCGCCCCCAGCCCCGCCGCCAGCAGCGACCAGACCGCGCGCCGGTCACGCGCCAGCAGGAGGCGCCAGCCGTGCCAGACGGCCCCGGCACCGACGGTCAGCAACGTGACGCCCAGCGCCACGCGGCCGCCGAACGCCACCAGCGCCGCCCAGACCAGCGCCTGGTAGGCCTGGCGCCAGCCTCTGGCGGCGGGCGCCAGAGTCAGCGCCATCATCATCATCAGCGCGCCGGTCAGCGGGTGGTCGAACAGGGCAGTCGGGCGGAAATCCTCCGTCACCGGATTGTAGGCGTTGTCGTTCAGATACAGCGGAACCAGCGTCGCCTGCATGGCACGCTCGGCGAGCGCCAGCACGGCGTTGGCCGTCATCAGCAGCTGCATCGCCAGGCGTAGCCGCGCCATCGTGCGCGGTGTGGCACGCCCCAGCACGGCGGCCAGCAGCCCGGCCGGCAGGAACGTGTCGAGCAGGACGATCAGGTTGGAGGGTCCGGTCAGCAGGGTGATGAAAAGCAGGCATCCGCCGATCGCGGCGAAGAACACGAGCAGCCTTGCGTCCAGTCCGGCCACCCAGCCGGCCGGGCCGTAGGCCAGCGCCACCACGGTAGCCGCCAGCAGCAGGTCCGTGCCGGGATGGAACTTCAGCGGCAGCGCGCCGCCATCGGTGACGTAGGGCACGCCGGCCCAGGTCAGCAGGTTGGCGCTTATGCAAAGCTCCGCGCACACCGCGGCCACGGCTAGGGCAGCCGCCAGCCCGCCCAGGCGCCCCGCCTGCATCAGCCAGCCCGCCGCCACGGGTTGAGGCCCATCTTCGGCACGTCGTGCAGCACCGTGCCGAGCAGGGGCGCTCCGGCGCTGGCCAACTGGCGCGCCGACGCGCGAAGCTGCGGCAGCGTCGTGCGACCCGCCTCCACGGCCAGCACGACACCGTGGCACAGCGGCGAGACGGCGAGCGTACGCGGGTCGGCGGCAACCGCCGGGCAATCGATCACGATCATCCGGAACGCCTGCGGGCCAGCCAGCCAGGCGGCGAGCGGCACCTCCAGCGGACCAGGGTGTTCCAGCGCCAGATTGGTGTAGTACAGCCCGGCGACGTAAGTGTCCGGCGTGATGCCGTCCGGTTCACCCCCGAGCGTGCCTGTCATCAGCCAAGACAGCCCGCGAACACCGGCCTCCTCGCGCGCTGCGGATTGATCGGAGGACACCAGCAGGGTCCGCCCGAACCGCGTCGCGGCAGAGGCCGCGAAATCGCGCGCGACCTGTCCGGCGCCTCCGCCTGCCGAAGCGGCGACAAACTGGATCACCGGGCGCTCCACGCCGGCCAGCCGGGCCATCATTTCGCCGAGCAGGAGCAGGGCGGCAGGCGAGGCAGGCTCCAGGAAAGCCGGCGGCCGGACCGAGGCGGCGGCGGTGGCCTGCCGCGCCGGCTGGATACGCGTGAACACGCTCAAAACGCGTTCTCCCCGCTCAGGCTAAGCAAGGTTCGTAGCAATATCTTGATGTCCAGCAGCAACGACCAGTTCTCGATATAGTACAGGTCGTAATCGACCCGGCGGCGGAGCTGCGCGAAGTTGGTCATTGCACCGCGGGCGCCGTTGACCTGGGCCAGCCCGGTCAGGCCGGGCTTCACCCGGTGACGCTGGGCGTATTCCGCCACGATCTCGCGGCCGGCGCGGTCGATGTCATGCAGCGCCTCGGCGTGCGGGCGCGGGCCGACCAGCGACATGTCGCCGCGCAGGACGTTCCACAGCTGCGGCAGCTCGTCGAGGCTGTGCCGGCGCAGGAAATCGCCCACACGCGTGCAGCGCGCATCGTGGCGTGCCGTCTGGCCGGATGCAGCGCCATGGTCGGTGCGCATGGTGCGGAACTTGAAGATGACGAAGTCGCGGCCGCACCAGCCGCGCCTGGTCTGGCGGAAGATGATCGGACCCGGGCTGGTAAGCGCCACGGCCAGGGCGCTGGCGAACAGCACCAGGGAGAACACAGCGAGCAGGAAGACCGCGCCGCTCTTGTCGATGATCGTCTTTGCCATCAGGTCCCAGTGCTTGAGCGGGCGGTCGGCGACCACCGTCATCGGCATGCCGCCCAGCATGCGCATGCGCGGCGCGATCTCGCTCTGCCAGCCATCCTGGGGGCAGACAGCCACCTGGAACGGCAGCGCCTTGAGCCGTTCGATGATGCGGGCGGCCTCACCGTGCTCGTCGCGATCGAGCGCCAGTATGACGGAGTGCACGCCACCCCCGCGGCCCATGTCGAGAAGCTGGTCCACCTCGTCGGCGCGGCCAGGGCCAGGCCCATCCGGGCCCGTCCCGAACAGCCCGACGATATCGACCTCACCCGAGATGCGCGCCGCCATGCGTGACCGCGCCGCTTCCGTGCCGATCACCGCCACCGCTTCGCGCAGCGAACCATTGCTTTGCAGCCTGCACAGGTAACGGCCGGCGGCGAAGCGCGTGCCTGCCACGATCAGGGTGAACAGGCCCAGCCAGGAAAGCAGCCAGAGCCGCGCCAGGTCGTTGGTCGCCCGCGTCGCCAGCCCGACGGCGATCAATACGGCAAAGGTCAGCAGGCATTTGCCCTCTGCGGTAAGGATAAGCTGGCCGGTGTTGCGGAACCGCGGGTTGAGCTTCTCCGCCGGCGAGCGCAGTGCGAGGGCCGTGATCAGGCTGCCGAACACGATGTCCCGCCAGAACGGGCCGGAGGTGGAAAAATCGAGCTTCGCGCCCAGCACGCAGCGGGCATAGAACGCCAGGGCGGCTTGCCCAGCGACGGCACAGGCCAGGAAATCCCAGCATGTGAGCAAGTCCGCTACGATCGGCAGGAAATCCTGCGCTTTACGAGGCCGCTGGGGAGAGGCGGCGAATTCGACATCTGACCAGTCGTGCATCACTTGCCTTAAGACCGATGTATTCGTTTCAATGTGACCACTGTTTCACATCCAGAACACAACCGCAAGTTTCGCACTCTCGGTAAGTCGCACCGAAAAGACGCTGATTTTCCAAGGCTACACTGGAAAAGGCATTGCCGGTCTATTCAGATCGCAACGAATAAATTGCACACAATTACTGCAAGTAGCCGCGTATCGCGGCGACTACACGCAAGCCGTGTCAGCCCACGATGTAGTCACATCTGCACAATGCAATGAAGTCGCCAACACACGCTCCAGTTGTCAAAATTGGCTTGCCGCGCAACCATGAAGCCGCATCAGCTTGCCTGGGCCGATGCCTCGCTCCTGGTGGCGCCAACGCGTGCGGCCAGCGCCGCGGCCATGAAATCGTCCAGATCCCCGTCCAGCACCGCGCCCGGGTTGCCCTTCTCCACCCCGGTGCGCAAATCCTTGACCAACTGATATGGCGCCAGAACATAATTACGTATCTGGTGGCCCCAGCTGTTCTCCGTCTTGCCGGCCTCGGTGAGAGCCGAAGCCGCCTCCCGCTTCTGCAGCTCGGCCTCGTACATACGCGCCTTTAACATCCCCATCGCGGTGGCCCGATTACGGTGCTGGCTGCGGTCTGTCTGGCACGCCACGATGATGCCGGTCGGCATATGGGTGATGCGTATCGCGCTCTCCGTCTTGTTGACGTGCTGGCCGCCGGCGCCGGACGCGCGGAACGTGTCCACCTTCAGATCCGCGTCGCGTATCTCAATCTCTATGCTGTCATCGACCAGCGGATACACCCACACGCTGGCGAAACTCGTCTGCCGCCGTGCCGCCGCGTCGAACGGGCTGATCCGCACCAGCCGATGCACCCCGGCCTCCGTCTTCAACCAGCCATAGGCGTTCGCCCCGGTCACCTGCAGCGTCACCGATTTCAGGCCCGCGCCCTCGCCCTCGCTGGCCTCCAGCATCTCCACCTTGAAGCCGTGCTGCTCGGACCAGCGCGAATACATGCGCATCAGCATCTCGGTCCAGTCCTGCGCCTCCGTCCCGCCCTGCCCGGCATTCAGCTCGACGAAGCAGTCGTTGCCATCCGCCTCGCCCGACAGCAGGCCGAGTATCTCCTGCCGCTTGGCCTCCGCGGCGATCGTGCGCAGCGCGTCGATGCCCTCCGTCACCATGGCGGGCTCACCCTCCGCCTCGGCCATCTCGATCAGCCCAACCGCATCCGCCACGCCAGCCTCAAGGCGGCGCAAACCCTCGATGCCGCTGGCCAGCCGGTTGCGCTCGCGCATGATCTTCTGCGCGCCCTCGGCGTCGTTCCAGAGCGCGGGGTCCTCTACCTGGTGGTTCAGCTCCTCCAGGCGGGCGGTGGCTACATCCCAGTCAAAGATGCCTCCGGAGCAGGGCTACGGACTGGGTGATCTGTTCGTGTAGCGCGTCTGCTTCGGCTGCCATGGTGTCGGGTGACCTTAAGAAGAAAGAAAGGCCTTCTTTTTTGAAAAAAAGAAGCAAAAAACTTTTACTACTGACGCTGTTCCCGGCGCCGGGAGGTTCCTCGAGATGGTTCACCAGGGACAGGAAGCAAAAGTTTTTTGGTTCTTCTTTTAAAAAAGAACTGCTTCCTTGCTTAACCCCGTCAGTACAACCCACCCACGCCCGGATCAGCACCCGTCCCAGCCGGCTTAGGCGGCGGCGGCGGCGCGTCAGGATCGGGATTGACCATCTCCACCGGGCTCTCGGCGGCCACGGTGCTCACCGAAGCGCCCTCGCCACCACCGCCACCCACGCCGCCCGAGCCAGGCACCTGGTCCGGCTTGAACGCGTCGATGCACTCGTGCCGGCCGCAGCCCCAGCGGGCGAGTGTCACCCCGTCCGGCACGCGGAAATCCAGCACCGGCTTGTCACCCAACGCAGCCACCATGAAATCGTGCCAGATCGGGCCGGCCACGTGCGCGCCGTCCTGCTTGTCGCCAAGCGACTGTGGGTTGTCGTAGCCCATCCACACGACTGTCACGAGGTCCGGCGTGAAGCCGGCGAACCAGCCGTCGTTGAAGTTCTGCGTGGTGCCCGTCTTGCCGGCGATCGGCCGGTCTATGCCCGCGCCCACGGGACGACCGGTGCCATAGAGCACCACGCCCTCCATCATCTTGAGCACCTGGAACGCGCTTTGCGGATCGGCGATCTGCGGGCGGGGATCGTTGAGCGTGGGCGGCTGGGCCGGGTCGCCGGCGCCGAGCACCAGGCCGGTCGGGCGCCAGATTACGTGGCCGTCCCGGTCCTGCACGGAATCGACCAGGCTCGGGACCACTTCGCGGCCGCCCTGTTCAAGCGAGGCGTAGGCGCCCGCCTCGCGCAGCACCGTCGTCTCCACCGCGCCCAGCGCAGCGGGCAACACGTGCGGCATCGCGTCGTAGATGTGCTCGGCGATCGCCGTCTTGGCGATGGCTTCCATGCCAACATGCGAGGCGACGCGCACGGTGACCAGGTTCAGCGACTGTTCGAGTGCCACGCGCAGCGGCGTGGGGCCGCCATAGGTCAGCTCGTAGTTCTCCGGGTGCCAGTCGCCCAGCGAGAACGGCTCGTCCTCGAAGCGCGCGCTGGGCGAGATGCCCTGCTCCATCGCGGTCAGGTACACGAACGGCTTGAACGAGCTGCCGGGCTGGCGCTGCGCCTGGGTGGCGCGGTTGAACTTGCTGGCCTCGCCGTTCCAGCCGCCGGACATGGCGAGCACGCGGCCGGTGCGCGGGTCCAGGCTCACCAGCGCGCCGGCCACGCGCGGTATCTGGCGTAAAGTCAGCCGGTCCAGGGTCAGCAGCGTGCTCGCTCTGGCATGGCCGCGCGGCCCGCGCGCGCCGGGCACGCGCATCTCGTCGGTCCCCTCCTCCGGCTCCACCATGACGATGTCGCCGGGCGACAGCACGTCGCCGATGCGATGCGGCGAGCCGCCCAGCCCGCCGCCGGACAGCACCGGGCGCGCCCAGCCCAGGCTAGCGAGCGCCACCTCGCCGGTCCGCGCCTGCATGCCGTCGCCGGCCTCGTCCGGGCGCAAATAGCCGAGCCGTGCGCCGGAGGGTGTCTCGTCCAACACCACGGCCAGCCGCCAGCCCGCCAGCATGCCGGCCGGCTTGGCAATATGGCCGAGCGCATCCGCCCAGTCGCCCGTCAGCGCGGACATGCTGCCGATGCGGCCGACCGGGCCACGCCAGCCGCCATGCGCACGGTCGTAATGCATCAGCCCGGCGCGAAGGGCGATGTCGGCCTTGGCCTGCAGATCGGCGTCAAGGCTGGTGTGCACGATCAGCCCGCCCTCGGTCGCCTGGTCCTGCCCAAAACGCAGCGTCAGCTGCCGGCGCACCTCCTCGGTGAACCAGTCTGCACCCGGCACGGTCGCCGGCGCGCGATACTTGTTCGGCGTCAGCGGCTCGGCCTGGCCGGCATGCGCCGCCTCGGCGGTGATGGAATGCGTCTCCACCATGCGGTCCAGCACCCAGTCCCGACGGGACTTCGCGGCGGCCGGGAAACGGAACGGGTTGTAGTTGCTGGGCGATTTCGGCAGCGCGGCCAGCATCGCCGCCTCGCCCACGCTGAGCTGGTCCAGCGGCTTGTTGAAGTAGGTCTGTGCGGCGGCTACCACGCCATACGAGCCCTGGCCCAGATAGATCTGGTTGAGATACAGCTCGAGTATGCGCTGCTTGGTCAGCACGTGCTCGATGCGCAGGGCGAGCAGTATCTCCTTGAACTTGCGCTCCTTGCTCAGCTCGTCGGAGCCCAGCACCATGTTGCGCGCCACTTGCTGGGTGATGGTCGACGCACCCACCGGCCGCCGGCCGTCGCCGAGATGCTGGATGTCTGTGAACGCCGCGCGCGCGATGGCGAACGGGTCGACGCCCTTGTGCTTGTAGAAATTCTGGTCTTCGGCCGAGATGAACGCCTGCTTCAGCGTCTCCGGTATGGCGCTGAAGGGGACGAAGATGCGGCGTTCGCTGGCGAGCTCGGCCATCAGCCGGTCGTCGCCGGCATAGACGCGGCTCATCACCGGCGGCTGGTAGGTGCGCAGGCCGTCCAGCGTCGGCAGGTCGGACGCGTAGCGGTTGTAGATCGAAAAGCCGATCAGCGCTGCGGCCCCCGCGCTGACCAGGCCGACAGCGAAAATCAGCCCGAACAGGCCGCGCACGAACGCCAGCACGCTGCTCTGCCTGCGCGGCGGTTTGCGTGGCGCAGGGTCGTGCCTGGACTGCTCAGACGGCACGATCAAGCGCTCGCGTGGTCCGTCCATACGATACGAAATCCCATAACAACGCAGCCGCGCCGGACCTGGCGCGTCGCCGGCGACCGAAACCAGTCAACCGATACGCGACAACTGCCCGGCAGATGCAAAATAGCCGTCCACGGCCTTGTGGATGGCGGTCGCCACCATCGCACGATGGCCGGGCTGGCACAACGCGGCCTCGTCATGCGGATTGGACATGAAGCCCATCTCCACCAGCACGCTGGGAATGTCCGCCGCTTTCAACACGGCGAAGCCCGCGTGGCGCGCCGGGTTCTCCAGCAACTTCACGCTCTGCCCCAGCGAAGCCACCGCGTGTTGCTGCAAATTCGCCGAACCCACACGCGTCTCGTGCCGCACCAGGCTGGCCAGTATCTCCGCCACCCGCGGCGGCACGCCGGATGTGGCGGCGGCGCCGAACCGGTCGGCCGCGTTCTCGTGGTCCGCAAGCCGCGCACTCTGCGCGTCCGACGCCGCGGCGGCCAATGTATAGACGCTTGCGCCGCGCACGGCATGGTCCGCCACGGCATCGGCGTGCAGCGAGAGGAACAGCGCGGCACCCTGCCCCTGCGCGATCGCCACCCGGTCCTCCAGCGGAATGAACACGTCGTTCTCGCGCGTCAGCGACACCCGGTAGCGCCCGCCTGCCCGCATCTGCCGCGCCAGTTCGCCGGCGGCCGCGAACGCCACGTGCTTCTCGAGCACGCCCGACACGCCGATCGCACCCGGGTCCTTGCCGCCATGCCCGGGGTCGATCACCACAAGCGGCGCCGTCCGCGCCGGCACAACACGCCGCGCCGGCCGCGCGCTGGCGGAGGCCGCCGCCGCAGGCAGCAAGAGGGCGGCACCGAAGCCGTGTCCCAGCAGTAATCGGCGCGTGTAAGCGGGATCGCTTGTCATGCCAGCAAGCTAACATGTTGCATCGGAAAGACGGTGTTAGCCGTTGATTAACCATCAGACATGTGGCGCGTCAGCAACAAGTTGCCAAGTCTTGGCTTGAGCTATGACTGGTCGACCGTTGCTTTGGTGGCGGGGGCTTAGGCGAAGAAAGCAAGCAGTCCTTTTTTGAAAAAAAGGACCAAAAAACTTTTGCTTCCTGTCGGTGGCTGTTTCACCACTCCCCGACAGGAACCAAAAGTTTTTTGCTTCTTTTTTTCAAAAAAGAAGGCCTTGCTTTCTTGCCCTTGCGGCCCCGAACGCTTTGCTGCATGTGTGAAACCGCGTGCAGCTCTACCAAAGCGCGCGCGGATCGCGCCCTGGGCGCGCCAGATACCCCCACGCGCCCTCCGCGATCGCTCGCCAGGGGCGGATTTTTTGAAGGCCATGGCAGCACACCGCATTGCCGCGACAGAGTTTAGGGTTACCGCTTCGGCCGCCATGCGGCCGGGTCTCCCACGTCGCCGTCAGTTCGTGCACCCCTGGCTCCCCACTCTTTCCCAATCGGCCTGCCAGGCCGCGCGCCCCATCCCTTTGCAGGACCATTCTTCGCAAGAGATTGGCAGACGCGTGACGCCGGGGCCCCGGAGTTGCCCGCCACATGACCAAGCGCCTTCTCATCGATGCCAGCCACGCGGAAGAAACCCGCGTCGTGGTGCTGGACGGTAACCGCCTTGAAGATTTCGACGTCGAGACGCAATCGCGCCGCCAGCTCAAGGGCAATATCTACCTGGCCAAGGTCGTACGGGTAGAGCCCAGCCTGCAGGCCGCGTTCGTCGAATACGGCGGCAACCGCCACGGCTTCCTCGCCTTTGGCGAGATACATCCGGACTACTACCAGATACCTGTCGCCGACCGGCAGCGCCTGATCGCGATGCAGGAAGAGGAAGCGCGCGCCGAGGAAGACGAGGACGAGGACGACGCGCCCGCCTTCGAGGTGCCCGCCTTCGAGGCAACCGTCTTCGAGGCGACTGCTTTCGAAGCACCGGTGTTCGACCACGAGGCCGCAGCGCCGACCATCGACCACGAGGCCGCCGCAGCGCCGGCCTTCGAAGCGCCGATGGGTGACGAGGCGCTTCCGGCTGATTCTACCGGCGAGGATGCATTGCCAGAAGAGCCGGCCGCAACCGGAGAGGAAGAGGTCGCGGCGACCGAGCACCCGGGTATGCAGGCTGAAACGCAGCCTCTGCTGATCGCGCAGGACAGCGTCCAGGGCAGCGCCCAGGAAGACGCGCCCGAAGCGGAGGCGGCAGCCGCGGATTACGGGGTGGATACAGCACCCGAGGCCGCCGAGCCGCTTGCGGACGAAGCGTCGGCCGATGCCGGGACGGAACAGCCTGCCGCGCCCGAGCGCGATTCGCGGGAGCAGGGCCATCGCGTCCGGCAGGTCGCCTCCGGCGAGGCGCCGCAGCCGGAGATGCTCGGCGGCGAGAACGACACCGGCGAGGAGACACGCGCGCCGCGCCAGACCCCGCGCTTCATGCGCAGCTACAAGATACAGGAGGTGATACGCCGCCGGCAGATCCTCCTCATCCAGGTGGTCAAGGAAGAGCGCGGCACCAAGGGCGCGGCACTGACCACCTACATCTCGCTCGCCGGCCGCTACTGCGTGCTGATGCCCAACTCGCCGCGCGGCGGCGGCATCTCCCGCAAGATCACCTCGGCCGCAGACCGCAGGCGCCTCAAGGAAGTCACTACCGAGCTCGACATCCCGCGCGGCATGGGCCTGATCGTGCGCACCGCCGGTGCTGCCCGCCCCAAGCCCGAGATCAAGCGTGACGGCGAATATCTGCTGCGCCTGTGGGACGACATACGCGAGAAGACGATGGCGTCGATGGCGCCGGCGATGATCCACGAGGAAGCAAGCCTCATCAAGCGCGCCATACGCGACGTGTATTCGCGCGACGTGGACGAGCTGCTGGTGGACGGTATCGAAGGCTGGCGCGCGGCGCGCGACTACATGCGCATGCTGATGCCCACGCACGTCAAGAAGGTGCAGCTCTGGCCGCAGAACGCCCAGCCGCTGTTCGCGCACAACCAGGTCGAGTCGATGCTCGACTCCATGCTGAACCCCACGGTGCAGCTCCGCTCCGGCGGCTACCTGGTGATCAACCAGACCGAGGCGCTGGTCGCCATAGACGTGAACTCCGGCCGTTCCACCCGTGAACGCGGCATCGAAGAGACCGCGCTGCGCACCAACATGGAGGCGGCCGACGAGGCCGCGCGCCAGCTGCGCCTGCGTGACCTGGCCGGCCTGATCGTCATCGACTTCATCGACATGGAGTCCAAGAAGCACAACGCCATGGTCGAGCGGCAGATGGCCGAAGCCCTGCGGGCCGACCGCGCACGCATACAGATCGGCCACATCAGCCATTTCGGACTACTCGAGCTTAGCCGACAGCGCCTGCGGCCGTCTCTGGCGGAGACCAGCCTGAACGTTTGCGCGCAATGCGGCGGCACCGGCCACGTGCGCAGCACGGAGAGCGCCGCCCTGCACGTCCTGCGCGAGATCGAGGAGGAAGGCGGCAAGCGTCGCGCCGCCGAGATACTGGTGCACGTGGCGAGCTCCACTGCCCTCTATATACTGAACAACAAGCGCGAGCGGCTGACCGAGATCGAGGCGCGCTACGCCATGCGCGTCTGCTTCGCACCGGACGAAAGCCTGCTGCCGGCACAGACCCGCATCGACAAGCTGCGCGCCGCCGTGCCGCAGGATCTGCCGCCGCCCACCGCGATCACCGCCCAGCCGATGCCGGACGACGACGCGGGCGAGGCGGACATCGCCGACGAGGAAGACGACGTCGTCCTGCAGCCGCGCCTCGAGGCGCCCGCTGCCGAGGCGGCCGCTGCGGAACAGGCAGGTGACTTCACCTCCGACACCGACCACGTGCCGGGCGAAACCGCGGCCGAGGGCGAGCAGCGCCGCCGCCGCCGCCGTCGTCGTCGGCGTGGCGGCAAGCGCGAGGATGGCAGCACCGTGGACGCGGCCGCCCCTGTGCTGGACGGCGCCGAACAGCCCGAGATGCCGGAGCTGCCGTTCCCCATCGAGGACGCGACCTCCGTCCCGGGCCACGACGAAGCGACCGAAGCGGCCGTGGAAGCCCACGCGTCGGAGACCGCGGAGGCAATCGGCGCGCCGGAAACGGCAAGCGAGGTCCCGCCTCCGCCACCGGCCCAGGAAGCCGAGGTCGACGGCGAGCCGGCACGTGCCAAGCGTGGCCGACGCGGTGGACGCCGCCGCCGCAAGCCAGGCGAGGAGGGCGAGGCGAGCCCGGCGACCGACGCGCCCGCCGAAGCGCCCGTCTTCCAGCCCGCACCCGCCTATGTCCCCTATAGCGGCCCCACGCCCGCCGATCCGTTCGCCCTTGGCGGCGGCATGGACATCTTCGACGCGCTGGAACAGGCCGAGCTGAACACCGGCAACCGCGTGGTCGCCGAAGCCCCGCAACCACCCGCCGAGATGGACAACGCGCCTGTGGTGTCGGCGCCCGTGCCCGTCACCGAGACGACGGTTGTCGCCGAAGCCCCGCCGCCGCCGGCACAGACGGCGCCCGAGCCGAAAGCCGGACCGGCGGTCGAGGCTGTCCTGGTCGGGGCGCCCGGGGTTGCGGCACCTGCCCGGAAGGGGTGGTGGCGGAAGTGAGCCAAGGCAAGGAAGCAGTGCTTTTTTGAAAAAGGACCAAAAAACTTTTACTACCAACACTGTTCAGTCCGCCCGTGCCTAACTTGAGGCACCGGGCTGTTCAGATTTCTCCGTAGCGAACGTGTCTGGTAGCCGCTGCTCTCGGGTTCCGTGAAGGAATACACCACCAAGCGCACCAAGAAGGGCGCCCACTTCTGAGCGACCTGCCGCGATACCAACGCGACGCACAGGTCACCGCACCTCGCCTTTCTGTTTGGTGCGCTTGGTGCGCTTGGTGGTCGACCCTCTTCCATTGCTGTTGGGCATAAGATGCCAAGCACAAGCAGGGCTCACGCGCCTCAGCGCGGCCTAAAGCTCACAATCGAAACGGCTTGCCGGCCGTAGAACAACGCCTTTGGTGTTCTTGGTCCGCGTGGTGGTTAACCTTCTTTCTTGACGCTTCTCAGCAGGACCCCTGCCTCAAGAAAGAACCGCCTGCTTCCTACCCTTGCGGCGGAACAATCGCCGGAATCCCGCCGCCTGCTGCTCCCACCAGGTACCCGTCGCCATCGCCTCCTCCGCCGAAGGATCCCCCGTCCGCGCGTACTCCCGCGCAAAATCGGCCGAGCCGAACATCATGTCCCAGAACGGGAAGATCGCGCCGTAATTGCAGCTCGCCTGCCCCGCCGCCCGCACCCCGTGATGCGCGCGGTGGAAGCGCGGCGAGATTAGCAGCCGGTTTCCCAGCCAGCCGAAGCCCACGCGCGCATTGGCGTGGCTCATGCTCTCCAGCAGGCGCAGCAGGAGGATGATCAGCGGGAACTGCATCGGCGGGATGCCGATCAGCAGGCCCAGCACGAGGAACCAGCAGAACGCGATCAGGTCGTCGAGTATGTGGTTGCGGTCGTCTGACCAAAAGGTCATCTGCCGCTGCGCGTGGTGGACCGAGTGCAGCGCGTACCACCAGCGGAAAGTGTGGCTGAGGCGGTGGCGCCAGTAGTCGGCGCAGTCCAGGATCAGCACGTAGATGCAGAACGTCAGCGCCTGGCGGCCCATCAGGAACGGGAACAAGCCTTCCAACGTGGGCGGCACATAGCCGCGGTCGGTCAGCCAGCCGCTCATCGCCACCTGCAGCTGGTAGAACAGCACGAAGGTGACCAGCGGCATCACGCCGATGCGCGACAGCAGGGTATAGAAGATGTCCACGGTGACGGCCCGCTGGTCCGGCCAACGCTCCAGCCGCGCGAAGCGCTCCATCGGCCAGCAGATCGCCAGCATAAGCACCACCTGCGCCACGCCGTAGAGCGCGAACAGCACCCAGCCGAAGGCAATGTCGTCCCACTGCATCATGTCGAAGCGGTAGAGCAGCGGCACCACGACGGATTCGTGTATTTGGCCGGCGAGCAGGGAGAACGGGTCTATCATCGTATCCACTTAGTAGCATCATCAGGATGGCGGCACATCGCAAACCGTCACCGTGACAGGAGTGAAACGAGGCGCTGTTGAAGCCAATTGGGCAACATGATCACCAACCAGAAAAAGTCGGCGATGACGCAGACCGTGAAAGCGAGGAGTGTCGCGGTCACGGGGGCGTTCTTCAACCCCCGATACCAGAGTAACAGTGCCAGGACCGTGATCAGCGCTGCAGAAGGCAGGTCGATGTAAATCAACAGGAAGCCTGCTCCTGGACCATCCATCAGCTCCTCGCCAGGTTTGCTGGGGGGGATCATGCCCGCTTCGATCACTCTGAACAGGATCGTGGCCGCGAGGAGCAATCCCAGAGAAACGAGCGAGGAATATCGGACCGAGGCTGGATTTCGTGGCATGTTCACCTTTCTTCGACGCG
>CAXTCL010000078.1:0-15940 GCA_964242035.1 uncultured Acetobacteraceae bacterium
CTGCCCGCCGCCCCGCATCTGCGCAGTCACCTCCGTGCCGGAGCGCACCACCAGGGCGCCCGCCCCTTTCGGGCCGCCGATCTTGTGGCCGGAGAGTGCGATGCTGTCCGCGCCGAGTCCAGCCAGGGTAAAATTCAGGCGCCCGGCCGCCTGGACCGCATCCACATGCAGGCGGGCGCCATGGGCGCGGCACAGGGCGGCCGCTTCGGCGATCGGGTGCAGAACGCCCGTCTCATTGTTCGCCAGCATCAGGCAAACCAGGGCCGGCCCATCAGCCAGCAGCCGCTCCAGAACGGCCAGGTCCGCCTGCCCGCCTTGCGTCACTGGCAGGCTGACAGCGTCCGGCGCCGCTGCACGCACGGCATCGTGTTCGGTGCCGCCCACGATGATCCGCCGTCCGGCCGAGAGGCTGGCGATGGCCAGCGCGTTGGCTTCCGTGCCGCCCGAAGTAAAAACTACGTCAGCAGCGGCCCCACCGAAGCGCGCGGCGATGACGGCGCGGCTGTCCTCCAGCAAGCGTCGCGCAGCACGGCCGGCGGCGTGGATCGAGGAGGGATTGCCTTCCAGGTCGAGCGCGGACAAGGCAGCCGCGCGTGCCTCGGGACGCAGCGGCTCGGTGGCGTTGGCGTCCAGATACGTCACGGTCTGCATAGCCGCCATGTGGGCCGGATCGGGCCAGACAGGAAGGTGACACTACGATTTCAGTGTTAACGCACCCCGTCCTCTGCCTATATTTACGACTGGCTTCAATCAGCCTGACACAAACGCTAGGCAAGTCCCGTCTGGCGAGCGTGTTTACAACTTTTGTCCGAGGCGGCGAGGCAGTGCGCGCGCGGCGTAAAGAGACCCTGTTTTGAGGCGGCCGCCCTGCCCTGGCGCCACCTCTGGAAGAACGAAGAAAAGCCATGCCTGAGGTGATGTTCGCCGGCCCTGACGGGCGCCTGGAGGGTCGATACCACCATAGCAAGGAGAGTGCCGCCCCGCTGGCGCTCATCATGCACCCGCACCCGCTGCACGGCGGCACGATGAACAACCGCATCACCTACACGATGTACCAGAGCTTCCAGAAGCTCGGCTTCAGCGTGATGCGCTTCAACTTCCGCGGCGTGGGCCGCAGCCAGGGCCGCTATGACGGCGGCATTGGCGAGATCGGTGACGCGGCCGCGGCACTCGACTGGATGCAGATGGTCAACCCGAGCCATGGCGGGCTGTGGATTGCGGGCTATTCCTTTGGCGCATTCGTGGGCATGCAGCTGCTGATGCGTCGCCCGGAAGTGTCGGGCTGGATCTCGGTGGCGCCTCCGGCGAGCCACTACGATTTCGGCTTCCTCGCCCCCTGCCCGTGCGGCGGCCTGCTGATACACGGTGACCAGGACGAGCTTGTTCCCGAGCCGTCCGTGCGCAAGCTGGTGGATAAGCTGAACACGCAGAAGAACGTGACGGTGGACTACCGCATCTTCGCTGGCGCCGACCACGTTTTCGCCAACCATGCGGATCAGGTTGGCGAGGCTACTGAGGACTACGTGAAGAAGGTGCAGGCGCGTAAGACGATGGCGCTTGCGGCTGATTGAGTAAGTAAGCAAGCAGTCCTTTTTTAGAAAAAAAGGACCAAAAAACTTTTGCTCCCTGTCGGTGTGTGCTGAAAATTCGCCGACAGGGACCAAAAGTTTTTTGCTTCTTTTTTCGAAAAAGAAGTCCTTCTTTCCTGCCGGAGACCTCAGCGTGGACCAGATCGTCGAAGCTCGCGAAGCCGTAAGGCTGGTGATCTGGGACCTGGACGAGACCTTCTGGTCAGGCACGCTGACCGAAGGCGGCATCACCTACAACCAAGCCGCGCATGATGCCGTAATCGCGCTGGCGCGTCGCGGCATCGTCAGCTCCATCTGCTCCAAGAACGACCACGAGCGTATCCGGGCGCTGCTGACGGAGAGTGGCATCTGGGATTACTTCGTGTTCCCCAGCATAAACTGGGAGCCGAAAGGCCCGCGCCTGGCGGCATTGGTGCGCGACATCGGACTGCGCCCGCCCACGATACTGTTCATCGACGACAACCCGGCCAACCTGGCCGAAGCACGCGCGCATGTGCCGACGATACAGACGGCCAGAGAGACCTTCGTGGCGAACCTGCTGGCCGACCCCCGCCTGCGCGGCAAGGACGACGAGTCGCTGAGCCGCCTGGACCAGTATCGCCGTATGCAGGAGCGCCACGTCCATGCGGCGGAGGCAGGCGCGGACACCAGCGACTTCCTGCGCGCGAGCGGCATCGTGGTCCGGCTGGAGCACGAGCCGGAGCTGCACCTGGACCGCGCGATCGAGCTGATCAACCGGACCAACCAGCTCAACTACACCAAGACGCGTCTGCCGGAGGACCCCGAGGCCGCGCGCGCCGCGTTGATGCGCCTGCTAGGCAACTACGACAGGCAGTTTGGCATCCTGCACGTCCGCGACCGCTACGGCGACCATGGCTGGTGCGGCCTCTACGTCATGCAGACGGGCATGGATGGCGGGCAATTGCTGCATTTCTGCTTCTCCTGCCGCATCTTGAACATGGGTATCGAGACGTGGCTCTACCGCCGTCTTGGCAGTCCGCGCCTGCGGGTGCGCGGCGAGGTGCTTACGGATGTGAAGGCGGACGGGCCGCCGATCGACTGGATCACGCTGGACCACACGGCCAAGCTGCCAATCGCTGCAGACCGCACGCGCCCATTCGACTACATCTACGTGCGTGGCGGTTGCGAACTCCAGGCGCTCTCGCATTACTTCAAGGACCTGGCACCGCGCGAGCTGAACGATGTAAACCTGGTGCGGGACGGCCGGCCGGTCCGGCTCGATCATTCGGTGTTCATCCAGCACGCGATGACGGGATTGCCCGAGGCCGCACGTGCCGATTTGGAGGCGGTGGGGTTCACCGACGCTGATTTCGCACCGGAACTGCTCCGGCTGCCGGAAGACGGCCGTGGGCTGTGGATACTCAGCCTGTGGGGCGACGCGAAGACGACGCTCTACCGACATAACGAGACCGGGACATTGCTGCCGATACGCCGGAGCCGCGCGCCGCAAAAGGCAAGCCTGCCGGCACATGACCTGACAAAGGCCGAGCCGTCGGATTATCCCGGCGACGAGCTGCTAATCACGACGGTCAGACGCGCCTTCACGTTTGCCGGCGGCGTACCTGAGGCGACGTTCAGGGCCAATGTGCGCACGCTGTTCGGCCGCCTCCGGCCGCCGGCACGGGCGTTCATCCTGCTGGCCAACGACTCGCTGGACGGCGACCCGAGGCGTCAGGACACCAAGGGGCGTTTTGCCAAGCTGAACGCCGTCATCATCGACGAGGCAAGCGCCGTTCTTGGCGTGACGGTCATCGACACACGGACGTTCATCGCCGGGGCAGAGGAGATAACCGACGTGCTGCACTTCAACCGCGCGGTGTATTTCCGAATTTTCCAACATATTACGGCGCTGCTTGCGGAGGAGTGAGGAAGGCGTCGAGTGCGCGTTGTTGAGACGCACACCTCAACGTTCCCGCGACAGCGGACCAAAAGCTTTTTGCTTTTTTTCTTAAAAAAGAAGGTCTTTCTTACTTTCTACTGGAGAACAAGCCCTTGCCCTGAAGGGTTATTCCAGCACCAAGCGGATTGCTCCCTGTTAACGTCGCTCCAGATTGACAGCCGGCCTCGCGTCGGCCCCCATGCGTCCATCCACTTCCAGGACGCTTGATCGATGAACAGACGCATCCTTGCGGCCAGTGCCGCGCTCGGCCTGCTCGCAACCCACGCTTTTGCGGCAGAGAAGACGCCTGCCGCCGGTAGTTGGGGCTTTGATCTGGCAGGCATGGACCGCGACGTGGTCCCCGGGCAAAACTTCTTCGACTACGCAAACGGCACCGCGGTGAGCCACATCGTGATCCCGCCGGACCGCACCAATTACGGCGCGTTCATCGCGCTGGCCGACCTCTCCGAGAAGCGCGTGCACGACATCCTGGAGCAGGCTTCCGCCAACGTTGCCGACGCGCCCACCGACGGCATCGGCAAGGCCGGCGCCATGTACAAGGCGTTCATGGATGAGGCGCAGGCGGAGAAGCTGGGCGCCGCGCCGATGAAGCCGGAGCTGGCGGCTATCACCGCGCTGAAGACCCCGGAGGATTTCGCCGTGCTGCAAGGGCACGCGCAGACGACGTTCCAGGGATCGCTGTTTGCGATGTCGATCGACGCGGACGCGAAGGATCCCACGGCCTACGCGATCTCCCTTGGCCAGTCAGGGCTGGGCATGCCCGACCGCGACTACTATCTGGAGCGCCAGTTCGCCGACAAGAAGGCGAAATATGCAGCCTACGTCACGCAGATGCTGACGCTGGCGGGCTGGCCTGACCCGTCCGGCGCGGCCGCCAAGGTGGAAGCTTTCGAGCAGAAGATCGCCGAGGTGAGCTGGGCCCGCGCAGACGAGCGCGACCCGGACAAGATCTACAACCCGATGAGCCTGGATGAGCTGGCGAAGACGGCGCCCGGCTTCGACTGGGCGGCGTTCTTCAAGGCGGCCGGGCTGGGCACGCCGGCGCGCGTGGTGGTGGAAGAGAAATCCGCCATCATCAAGATAGCCGCGCTGGCCGGCGCCACCCCGATCGACACGCTGCAGGCCTGGGCTGCCTTCCATCTGGCCACCAACGCGGCGCCGGTGCTGAACAAGGGTTTCGTCACCGCCGAGTTCGAGTTCAAGAACCACCTGCTGCAGGGCCAGCCTGAAGAGCGGCCGCGCTGGAAGCGCGCCGTGGTCGCCACCGAAGGCGCACTCGGCGAGGCGGTGGGCGAAGTATATGTGCAACGCTACTACCCGCCCGAATCACAGGCGAAGATGGAGACGCTGACGCACGATCTGCGCGCCGCCTTCCGCGTCCGCCTGCAGCACAACAGCTGGATGCAGCCGCAGACGCGCGACCTGGCGGTGGCCAAGCTGGACGCGTTCGATTTCCAGATCGGCAAGCCGAAGAAGTGGCGTGACTACACGCCGCTGCAGATCAGCGCGCACGACCTCTATGGCGACGTGGAGCGCGGCACCGCCTTCGAGTGGCAGTTCTGGCTGGGCCATCTCGGCCATCCTGTCGATAAAGACCAGTGGGACATGACGCCGCAGACGGTGAACGCCTACAACAACCCGGTGTTCAACGAGGTGGTGTTCCCCGCCGCCATCCTGCAGCCGCCGTTCTTCGACAAGGATGCCGACCCCGCCATCAACTACGGTGCCATCGGCGGCGTTATCGGCCACGAGATGACGCACGGCTTCGACGATGAAGGCCGCAAGTTCAACGCGAAAGGCCAGTTGCACGACTGGTGGACGGAGGAAGACGCCAAGCGCTTCGATGCGCTTGGCAAGCGGTTCGGCGCGGAATACGCGGCGATGGACATACTTCCCGGCGCACACATCAACCCTGCGTTGACGATGGGCGAGAACATCGCCGATCTGGGCGGGCTTACCCTGGCGCTGGATGCGTATCACGCGTCGCTGCACGGCGCGCCGGCGCCCGTGCTGGACGGCATGACTGGCGACCAGCGCGTGTTCCTCGGCTGGGCGCAGGTGTGGCGCGCCAAGGTGCGTCCTGACTCTGCACGCCAGCGTTTGGTGATCGATCCGCACTCGCCGCCGGTGGCGCGCGTGAACGGGCCTATGGAGAACATTGACGCGTGGTACACGGCTTTTGCGGTGAAGGACGGGGAGAAGCTTTACTTGAAGCCTGAGGATCGCGTTAAGATCTGGTAGGAAGGAAGGCCTTCTTTTCTGAAGAAAAGAAGCAAAAGACTTTTACTGCTGCGGCTGCATCGAGGCCCGCGCTGGTTCTGCAAGCATGCGACTTGCAGAACTATCGCGGGCCTTTCTGCAGGCGGGGGAGCAAAAGTTTTTTGCTTCTGTTTTCCAAAAAGAAGGCCTTGCTTGCTGCCTTACGCCATGTGCAACGCACAACGTCTTTCCCCTTGGCGCAACCTCCGTAACACGGCAGTGTGCCAAGGCCGCACGAGAAACGATGTGGTCAAAAATACGGGAGAGAACACGATGTTTTCGAGATCGAGACGTCATCGCACGACCAAACGACACTTGCTGCTGCTGGGCGCCTTCTTGCTGGGCTCCGGCGTAACCGCAGGGGCAGCTTTTGCATCCGACACGTCGGCGCGGGTCACCACCGCGGACGGCGACGTGGTCGGCCTGGTGTTTCCGGACCATCGGGAGTTTCTGGGCATACCCTATGCGCAGCCGCCTGTGGGCAATCTGCGCTGGGCCGCGCCGCGTGCGGTTGCATCATGGACGACGCCGGTCCAGGCCCAGGCACTTGGCGCCGAATGCGCGCAGATCGCTGATCCTGCGCTGTACGAGCCGCTCGAGACGAACGAGAACTGCCTGTCGCTGAACATCTGGACGCCTACCTTCCCCAGCGCCAAGGGCCCGCTGCCGGTGATGGTGTGGTTCCACGGCGGCGGCTTCACGGACGGCGCCTCGGACCATGACGACGGTTATGACGGCACCGCGCTGGCCACCAAGGGCAACGTGCTGCTGGTGTCGGTGAACTACAGGCTCGGTGTGCTAGGCTTCCTGGCCACGTCATCGCTGTCGGCGGCGGACAAGCAGAGCCAGTCAGGCAATTACGGGTTCCAGGACCAGCAGCAGGCGCTGCGCTGGGTGCAGAAGAATGCGGCGGCGTTCGGCGGGGATCCTACGCGCGTCACCATCTTCGGGCAGTCTGCCGGCGGTGCTGCCGTCTGTGACCACCTGGCGGCACCTGGCAGCCGCGGCCTGTTCCAACGTGCGATCCCGGAGAGCGGCGGC
Organism: uncultured Acetobacteraceae bacterium; assembly: GCA_964242035.1. Lineage (GTDB taxonomy): Bacteria > Pseudomonadota > Alphaproteobacteria > Acetobacterales > Acetobacteraceae > BOG-908. The sequence goes on from CAXTCL010000078.1 coordinate 6,811, forward strand.
GATTGCGCGGGCACGCCGCCGACGCTCGCACAGGCCGAACAGACCGGTGCCGGCGTGGCAAGCCTGCTCGGCTGTTCGGACGCCAGCGACGAGAACGCGTGTCTGCGGTCGAAGACCGCGGCCGAGGTGCTTGCGACAGTGGGCGTGGCAGGCGGCTACCCGGCCTCAGCCGGTCCCAACACCGGCAACCCGATCCTGCCGCTCCGGCCGCTCGACGCGATACAGTCGGGCAAGTTCAACCACGTGCCTGTGATGGTCGGCAGCGTGCATGACGAGGGCACGATCTTCGACGTGCCGTATTATGCGGTCACTGCCGCGGAGTATGCCCCCGCCTTGCAAAGCGGCTTCGGCCTGACCGCCAGCCAGGCGGCCAGTGTCGTGTCCGAATACCCGGCCGCGAACTACGCGACTCCTGTGGCCGCGTTGAACGCGGCCATCGACGACAAGGACGCCTGCACCAGCGCGCCAGGCGAGGCGGCGCTGGCGGCCAAGACGCCGACCTACGCTTACGAGTTCGACCAGACCAACGTGCCGAACCTGTACAACGTGCCGCTTCCGCCCGGCTATTACCTCGGCGCGTATCATGCGTCCGAAGTGGTGCTGGTGTTCCAGACCGAACCGCTGACGGCCGGCGGCACGAACCCGCTGACGCCGCAACTGCTGTCGGTGTCGGATCAGCTGATACGCTACTGGACCAGGTTCGCCGCCAACGGCGATCCGAACAACGACGCGGGCCAGCCGCGCGCCGCGGGGGCGAAGCCGCCGTATTGGCCGTTGTTCTCTGCGGCCGACCAGGATCGGCAGGAGTTGTCGTCCTCTACGTCAACGAAAACGAACTACCCGCAGGATCATCGGTGTGCGTTCTGGACGACGGTGCTTTCCACTCCGTAGCAGAAAGCAAGCAGTCCTTTTGTGAAAAAAAGGACCAAAAAACTTTTGCTCCCTGTCAGCGAACGTTTCAGCGTCCGTCGACAGGGAGCAAAAGTTTTTTGCTTCTTTTTTTCAAAAAAGAAGGCCTTGCTTTCTTGCCTTAATGCGCACTCGCCCCCTCTGCGCCTATCCCCGTCTGGGACCGCACATACAGCCCCTCGAACCGCGCCGCCTCCACCTGCGCGGACGCGGAGTTACGCGTCAGCACGCTACCCAGCCAGCAGCCGAGGAAGCCGAGCGGCATGGAGAACAGCGCCGGGTTGTCGTACGGAAAGACAGCCGCATGGAAGCCGGCGACCTTCACCCAGATGCCGGGGCTGAGCACCGTCAGTACTACGGCCGAGATCAACCCCAGCCAGCCGCCAAGCACCGCGCCGGCCGTGTTGAAGCCGCGCCAGTACATGTTCAGGATCAGCACGGGGAAGTTGGCGCTGGCGGCGACGGCGAACGCAAGGCCCACCATGTAGGCCACGTTCTGTTTCTGGAACGCGAGGCCAAGCCCTATCGCCAGCACCCCCAACGCGATCGTGGCGATACGGGAGACGACGACTTCGCGCCCTTCCGTGACGCGCCCGCGCATGATCACGTTGGCGTAGATGTCGTGGCTGACGGCGGTGGCACCGGCGAGTGTCAGCCCGGAGACCACTGCCAGGATGGTGGCGAACGCCACCGCGCTGACGAAGCCTTTCAGTACGCCGCCACCCACCGCGTCGGCGAGGAAGATGGCCACCATGTTGCTGTTGGCCGGCGTGATCTTATACGCGGCGCTCTGCCCGACCATGCTGATGGCGGCAAAGCCGATGATGAACGTCAGTATGTAGAAATAGCCGATGAAGCTGGTGGCCCAGAACACGGATTTGCGGGCTTCCTTGGCGTCTGACACGGTGAAGAAGCGCATCAGGATGTGCGGCAGCCCGGCGGTGCCGAACATCAGCGCGATGCCGAGCGAGATGATGGAGATCGGGTTCTTGAACTGCAGCCCGGGCGAAAGGATCGCCGCCTTTTTCGGGCTGGCCTGCACGGCCGCATCGAACATCGCGTTAAGGCTGAAGCCGAAATGCGCCAGGGCAGCGAACGCGATATACGTAGCGCCGAGCAGAAGCAGGATCGCCTTGATGATCTGCACCCAAGTGGTGGCGATCATGCCGCCGAACGTCACGTAGAGGATCATCAGCACACCCACGATGAGAACGGCGGTGCTGTAGGGCAGGCCGAACAGCAACTGAATGAGCTGCCCGGCGCCGACCATCTGCGCGATCAGATAGAACGCCACCACAACCAGGCTGCTGACCGCCGAAAGGCTGCGCACAGGCACGGCCGACAGCCGGTAGGCGGTGACGTCCGCCATGCTGTATTTGCCCAGGTTGCGCAGCCGTTCGGCCATCAGGAACATGATGATCGGCCAGCCGACCAGGAACCCTATGGAATATAGCAGGCCGTCGAAACCCGCCGCATACACCATGGCGGAGATGCCGAGAAAAGAGGCGGCCGACATGAAATCGCCAGATATGGCAACGCCGTTCTGGAAACCGGTGATGCTGCCACCGGCCGCATAGAAATCCGAAGCCGTGCGCGTGCGTCGCGCGGCCCAGGCGGTGATGGCCAGCGTGAGCAGCACGAAGCCCGCGAACATGATGATCGCCGTGGTGTCCGTAGGCGGCGCGGCTGGCACGGCCACCGGCTCTGCTGCAGAGGCTGCAGCCGGCGCTAAGCCAGCGGCAAAAGCCAGAAAAAGGCGCCTCACCGCGGACCTGCCACGATCTGCCTGGTCAGCAAATCGAACCTGCTGTTTGCGCGCAGCACGTATATGCCGGTGAGCAGGATGGCGCTGAGTATGACGCCGAGACCGAGCGGGAAGCCCAGCGTCATCGTGCCAAGTACGGGTGTGCTCATCAGCTTGGGTGCGAACGCCACCAGAAGGACGAAGCCGAAATAGATGACGAGGATGAGCGCGGTCAGCGTCCAGCCGAGCCGGCCGCGTGTGCGTTCGAGTTCCTGGAAGGCGGGCGTGGCGCGCAGACGTGCGCAGGCTTGGTCGTCCATTGGTTCCCCTTGGCGGCTTTTTCGATGCTGCCCTGGAAGGAGGATGGCAGGTTTGGGGAAGCGAAGGCAAGAAAGGCCTTCTTTTTTGAAAAAAGAAGCAAAAAAATTTTACCGCGGCGCCTGCATCAAGGCTCGTCCTGGTTCTGCAATTACGGGTTGTGGCCCGAATCAGCCCGGGCCTTCGTGCAGGCGGGGAGATGAAAATTTTTTGCTTCTTTCTTTCAAAAAAGAAGGCCTTGCTTCCTTACTTACAAAAACCGCAAAGCCACTACCCCGGCGACGAACGCCACAAATACGAGTATCAGTATCAACCCAAGCCGGTTCTCGATAAACACCCGCGCCCGCTCACCGAAGATACGCAGCGGCACCGCTTCCAGCAGGAAGAATCGCCCGCCGCGCGTGATGATGCAGGCGAGCACGAACGCACCCAGGCTGAAATGCGCGGCACCCGCGGCGATCGTCACCAGCTTGAACGGTATCGGCGTCAATCCCTTCGCCAGGATGGCCACGAAACCGTATTGTGCGACATACGCCTTGAACGCTTCGTAGGCGTGCTCCGCGTGATAGAAATGCAAGACGGGACGGGCTGCCACTTCGAACAATGCGGCGCCGATCCAGTAGCCGAGCAGCCCGCCCAGCACGCTGCCGGCAGTGCAGATGCCGGCCAGCCACCAGGCCCGCTTCGGCCGCGCGAGGATCATCGGGATCAGCAGCAGGTCCGGCGGCAGCGGGAAGAAGCTGGCCTCGGCGAACGCCACGCCGAACAGCCAGAGCGGCGCCGCCCGCGTGGCGGAGAGCGCGATCAGGCGCGCATACAAACGGCGCATCAGGCTGGCCTCCGGCGCACCGCGCACACGGCGAGCAGCAGGCCAAGTGCGGCGAAGCTGCACAGCAACTGGCCGCGCAGATCCCGCGACCCCGCCATGGCGATCAGCACGGCCACGATCACCGCGACCACGGCCCAGCTCAGATAGGGAAACAGCCACATCCTGATCACCAGACGGCCTGGCTCGTTCTGCTCGTAGCCGCGGCGCAGTTTCAGTTGTGCCAATGCAATGAGGAAGTAGTTGAACAGCGCGATCGCGCCAGAGGCGCTGACGAGGAAGCTGAACACCAGCGTGGGCGACAGCACCGACAATCCAACCGCCACATAGCCGAACGCGGCGCCGGCAAGTATCGCACGCGCAGGTACGCGGCGCGGGTTCAGCGCCACCAGCCAGCGCGGCGCGTCGCCCTTTTCCGCCAGCCCGAACAGCACGCGCGAGGTGACATACAGCCCGGAGTTCAGGCAGGACAGCACCGCGGTGAGCACGACCAGGTTCATGATCGTCTCCGCACCGGGGATGCCGATCACGCCCAGCGCGCGCGCGAACGGCGAGATGCCGGGAACGATGGTGTCCCACGGCACCACGGCCACGATAAGCGTGATAGACAGCATGTAGAACAGCAGGATACGCACCGCGACCGTGCTGGTGAGACGCGCGATCGCGCGCGCCGGCTCGGCAGATTCCGCGGCTGCGATTGTCACGATCTCCGCCCCCACGAACGCGAAGATTACGCTGGTCACGCCTGCCACCACCGACAGTGCGCCGAACGGCGCGAAGCCACGATGTGCCACCATGTTACCGAAGCCGGCAGCCCCAGGAGGCGCGCCCAGCCCTAGCGTGTAGGCGCCGGCAATGGCGATAAACACCACGATCGCCGCCACCTTGATCGAGGAGAACCAGAACTCGAACTCGCCGAAGAAACGCGCGGACATCAGGTTGACGGCCGTCATCACCGCCAGCAGCGCCAGCGCCAGCGCCCATGGTGGCAGTGCTATCCACTGGTGCAGTATCTGCCCGCCGGCGATCGCCTCGATCGGCACCACGATCACCCAGAAATACCAGTAGAGCCAGCCGCTGGTGAACCCGGCCCAGTTGCCGAAGGCGAGCCGCGCGAATTCGGTGAACGACCCCACGCCGGGGTTCGCGGCGGCCAGTTCGCTCAGCATGCGCATGACGCACATGATCACCAGTCCGGCCAGGCCGTAGCTAACGATGGCTGCCGGCCCGATCGCGGAGATGGCGGTGGAGCTGCCGACGAAGAGGCCCGCACCGATTATGCCGCCCACCGTGATCATCGCCACGTGGCGGGTGCGCAGGGTGCGGCCTAGCGTGACGGTGGTCTCGGGGGTCAATGCGGCGGCTCCGGCGGGTTGGGCGGAGGTCTCCCATGGACTGCGGCAGGGCGGGCGGCAATCTAGGCAAGGAAGGAAGGCCTTCTTTTTCAAAAAAAGAAGCAAAAAATTTTTTCTCCGCTGTCGCGCGCGTACTCCGCTATGTTGCGGCTATGACGTGCTGCGTCCTGCCTTGTGTGCGTAGGCGTATGGCGGCTCCGGGCGCGAAGACAGGCTCCTCGGCTTCGCGGTGCTCCACGATCGTGAGCACGCGGCCGTCCTGCAGGCGTATGACGTAGGCAATGCCGTCTTTCGGCTGCGCGGCCGCTTCCGCCGCCGTGCCGGCAGCCGAACCCAGCGCGGCACCAGCAAGGCTGGCGACCACCTGCCCCGCACCCTGCCCCCCGAACCTGGCGCCCACCGCCGCACCCGCGACCAGGCCCGCCACGGCGAGCGCGTCTGTGTTCTCGCCGGCCTGGCTGGCCGGCATGACAGCGAGTACCACGCCCTGCTCGTAGGCCGCCTGGTCGGCTTCGACGCAGCCGCACAACAGCGGCACCGTCATTGCGGCGGCGAACGCGAGCCGGACCAGGTGGCCGGGCATCAGGACGAAGCCGCGCCTGCGCCGGCTTTCTGCACGGCGGCCAGGAAGTCCGGGTCGTTCACCGCGCTGGCAACGCTTGCGGTGAACGCCTTGACCAGCGCGGCCTGGGCGTTGTCCGCCCCCATGAGCTGTATGTTCGGCTGCGTGCCGGTGCCTTCATAGTATTTGCTGAAGAGGGTCGCGCCACCTGGGGCGGTCACCTTGATGTTGAAGGCGACGGTGGCCAGCGCGCTTCCGGAGAAGAAACCCGTCTTGAAGTCGCTATAGAAATGGACGAGCTGGAGGTCCACCGCGCCGCCGCCCGCACCGACCCGAAAGCCGCGGGCCGCGAGCTCCTGCTTGAACGCGTCGCTCAGCGAGGAGGGCAGGTCATTTGTCGGCACGATGGCCGCCATCTCCATGCCGTAGCCGTTCTTCTTGGTGCTGACCCTGTCGCGATAGGTCGTGCGCGCATCCGTGGCGGCGACGGACACCGTGGCGGCACTGGCACCTGGCAGGACGGCCGCCTGCGCCGCCGGCTGATACGGCACGTCGATCTGGGCTGTGGTGAGCGCGCAGCCGCTGCATAGCAATCCGGCGAGCACAACGGCAACGAACGGCTTCATGGGACCCCCTGACGTTTCTGCGTCGCATTGATAACCCAGAAAGCGCGTATTGGTGAAGCAGGCGGCGCAGCAGCAATCGCTTGGATGGCTGCGATGTGTCGCGACGGTTACACATCGCCGGGCAGTGAGCCTGCCCCAAAGGACCGGACAAAACGGCCTGAACGAGGCGCCGCGGCGGAACGGGAGCCGCCGAGCGCCGTTCAGCCGGCACATTGAAGGAGACGCATCATGCCGGCACCCGACAGCCTCAAGGAGATCTACGGCGACGAGATGAAGGACCTCTGGTCCGCCAACGACCAGATGACACGTGCCGTGAAGACGATGGCGGAAAAGGCGCACGACCCGAAGCTCAAGGAAATGCTCGAGACGTCGATCACTGGCATCAACAAGCATGCCGACACGCTGAAGGAGCTGCTCTCGGGCAACGGCGAGGAAGTGGAGAAGGAACACTGCAAGGGCATGGAAGGGCTGGTCAAGGAAGCCCTGAAGCATTCCGTGAAGGAAGCCCCGGAAGACGGCGAACTGCGCGACATCGCCATCATCGCACAATACCAGCGCATGTCGCATTACGGCATTGCCGGTTTCGGCTCGGCCGCGGCCTACGCGTCCGCGCTGGGCAAGAAGGAGGATGCGTCCAAGCTGAAGAAGATCGTCAGCGAGATCTATTCGGGCGATGAATATGCCAGCAAGCTTGGCGAGAAGACGGCCAAGGTTGCTTCGAAGGAGTAGGCAAGGCCTACTTTTCTGAAGAAAAGAAGCAAAAGACTTTTGCTCCGCTGTCGCGGGCTACCCGGAAGCAGGGTGGTCTTCGGCAGCGGTGGTGATCTGGTTTTCGAAGACACATACGGGCCATCTTGTTAGCGATGCGCCTTGGCACGGGCCGGCCGTGCAGCGTCCGGTGAGCACGTCGAACAGGGCGCCATGCCACGAGCAGGCGATCATGTTGCCCCCTGGCACCAGATAATCATCCAGCGTTTGGGCCAGGGGAAGACCCATGTGCGGACAGCGGTCGACGTAGCCGGCGACACTGCCTCCGCGGCGGACAACAAATCCGTGGAACCGGCCCGCCCGTAACTGCAGGACGAAGTTCCGCGCGCCCGGATCGGTTATCTCGTCCAGTTGGCAAAGCCGCACGCCCGGCGGTGTGGCGTCCAGCCGCGCAGATTCACTCACGCGTCATTCCGATCGGCGTGGATGCTGACTTGAAGGAAGCAAGCAGTCCTTTTTTGGAAAAAAGGACTAAAAAACTTTTGACTCCGCTGTCGCGCGTTTGTGGATGAGTCTGCGACAGCGTTGCCAAAAGTTTTTGCCTCTTTTTTCAAAAAAGAAGGCCTTTCTTGCTTATGATACCAATGGGCGGAAGTCCTGACCTGCCAGTAAGCATGGGGCTCTGCCCCAAACCCCGCTGGGGCCTCGAGGCCCCAGACCCCCATCTGTTTTGCAAGGCTAATAATAGGTTCTAAGGACGACTGTCCTTAGCGGGGTCCAGGGGCAGAGCCCCTGGCCTTCCTTAGGAGTCAACACTTCAGCCCGTGTATGAGTTGGCTCACCTGACCGAAGCCTTTGCGAACCCCGACCAGCAATCATCGTAATCCAATTGCATGAGCGGCGACTCCACAGCAAAACGTGTCGGCCGTATCACCGCACTCGTCTCCAGCATAAAAGCCATCGTGTTCTCGATCTTGTGGGGCTTCAGCTCCGCCGCACTGGCCGCCGCGTGGCTTGCCTGGTCCGGCCCGTGCCCGGACATCTGGTTGTGCAGCGAAGCACCGCCGGGCGCGAAACCGCCCGCCTTCGCGTCGTAGGCGCCATGTATTAGACCCATGAACTCGCTCATCACGTTGCGATGGAACCACGGCGGCCGAAACGTGTCCTCGGCCACCATCCAGCGCGGCGGGAAGATCACGAAATCGCAGTTCGCCCGGCCGGGCGTGTCTGTGGGACTGGTGAGCACGGTGAAGATGGACGGGTCGGGGTGGTCGAAACTGACGGTGTTTATCGTGTTGAAACGGCGAAGGTCGTAGCGGCACGGTGCGAGGTTGCCGTGCCAGGCCGCCACATCAAACGGGCTGTGGTCCAGCGTGGTCGTCCACAAGCCGCCCTGGAACTTCTGTATGATCTCGCAGGGCGCGTCGTCGTCCTCGAACCACGCGGCAGGCGTCTCGAAGTCGCGCGGGTTCGCCAGGCCGTTCGCCCCGATCGGCCCGAGATCGGGCAGGCGAAATAGCGCGCCGTAATTCTCGCACACGTATCCGCGTGCCGGCCCGTCCGGGAGCTCCACGCGGAAGCGCACGCCGCGCGGTATCAGTGCCACAAACTGCGGCGACACGCCGAAGCGGCCGAATTCCGTGACCAGACGCAGCGTGCCGGATTGCGGAATGATCAGCATCTCGCCATCAGCGTTGCTGAACGCACGGTCTTGCATCGATGCCGTTACGGCATAGAGGTGCAGTGCTGCCCCGCGCCCATCGGCCACGTCTCCGTTGCCACCATAGGTGATCAGGCCGTCGACGAAATCCGTGGGCACCTCAGGCAGCGTCAGCGGATCCCACCGCATGCGGTTCGGCGAAGGTGCCACTTCGTCGAAAGGTGCCGACCGCAGCAGCGTCTTCCTATCATAGGCACGGTAGGCGGGATGGTTCGCCGTCGGCCGCAGCCGATACAGCCAGCTACGCCGCGCCTCGGCGCGCGGCACCGTGAACGCCGTGCCGGAAAGCTGCTCCGTGTAGAGCCCGAAGGCCGGACGTTGCGGCGCGTTCCGCCCGACCGGCAACGCGCCGGCCACCGCCT
>CAXTCL010000079.1:0-15722 GCA_964242035.1 uncultured Acetobacteraceae bacterium
CCGACAGGGACCAAAAGTTTTTTGCTTCTTTTTTTCAAAAAAGAAGGCCTTTCTTGCTTCACTTCAACGGCGTCAACAGATCATCCAGCAGCGCCGGCGCCCCAGCCACCCGCTCCAGATGCGGATACCGCAGCCCGTCGAAATACGGAATCTGCACGGTGCGGAAATGCAGATCGTCCTGCACCAGCACCTCGATCGGCTTATGGTCCGTATGCGCCAGCTTCAGCGCGTCCGACAGATCGTTGCCCTCGCCATACGCCAACCCATCGATCGCCAGTATCTTCCCGCCCTTCGCCAACCCGGCCTTGTAAGCGGGCGAGTCCCAGATCACGCTGCCGATCGTGCCGCCCTTGCCGATGATCAACCCAACCGACGCGCTGTAATCATGCGTATCCCGCCGGCTCTCCGCGCTCTTCAGGAAGTCCGACTTAGTGTCGTTGTACACCAGCTTGTAGCCACCACGTGTGATCCCATCCAGTGGCGCCGTCCCGCCCCGCCGGTCCAGCCGCGTGCGCAGGAACCCCGCCCAGTCATACGGCATCACCCCGTTCAGCGCCGCCACCACATCCTCGAACTTGTAAGGATGCGTCACGAAACTCCCATCCTCCACGCCAAAGAACGCGCGCGCGAAATCGCCCATCGACTTCTGCCCGTGCGTCGTCTGCCGTATCAGCGTGTCCGCATCCAGCCAGATCAGCAGCCCCTCGACGTAGTAATCTTCCTGTCGCTCCCAGCTATGCCAGGATTGCGGCCGCCGCTCGTTGATGATCGGGTCGTTCGTAGTGTCCTCCAGCGGCCGCCAGGCGCGCCCCACTTCGCGCACCATCTCGTCTGCATCCAGCGCAATCGCATCCAGCGCCTCCTGCCTGCTCCAAAGCCCGGAGCGCGCCGCCAGCACCTGCCCCCAGAACTGCGTCTGGCCCTCATAAACCCACAACAGGCTGTCCCGCTCAGGCACGTTGAAGTTCGGCGCCCACAGATCGGCCGGCCGGCGGAACTTGCCGTTCCAGGAATGCGTGTACTCGTGCGGCAGCAAATCGCGGTCCGCCACCGTCTTGTCCCAGTCGGAAAAATAGTCGCGGTCCACTCCGTCCTCGCTGGACTGGTGATGCTCCAGCCCGATGCCGCCCAACTGGCTGCTCAGCGCGAACAGGAAGTCGTAATGCCCGTAATGCTGCGCCCCATAAAGCAGCTTCGCCTGCGCCACCAGCGCGCGGTGCTTGGCCAACTGGTCCGGCGTCATAACCAGATCCTGCGGCTTATCGGCAAACACGTTCAGATGCACGGGTACCTTATCACCTGGCGCCAGGTCGATACGCGCAGAGTACCGCCCCGCATAGAATGGTGAATCCACCAGCGTGTTGAACCCCACCGTCTCGAACTGCGCATTCCCGTCACCGGCCGCCCGCGTGTCCAGCGCCGTCGCATAATTCCAACCCTTCGGCAGGACGATGCTGGCGCTCACCGCAACACCGCGCGTGAACACGCCCGCCGGATAAAGTGCCAGCTCGTTCCAGGCGAGATCCACCATGTCCGGCGTCATCTCCACCCGTCCCTCCTTCTCGGTCGGCGGCGACAAGTACTGGAAATGCACATCGACAGCACCCGCACCCTGCGGCACCTGCACATGGAACGCATGCACATCCACCGGATCGCGCGCCCAAACCAGGCTCTGCCCGCCCGCCTTGAAATCCAGCCCCGCCAGCGCCGCCAACGGCCCCGTCGGCCCATGATCGCCAGGCACCCACTCCGGATACAGCAACACCACATCGCCGCCATGCGGCACCGGTATCACCTCGTGCACGCTCACCACATGCCGCGCCAGATCCGTCACATCCACGCTCAACTGGATGGTCCCGGGATACGCCACATCCTGCGGCGCCGGTATCGCGGGCGGAAACGGTAGCGGCTGCGGCTGGTCGGCGAACGCCGGCGTGGCAAGCAGCGTGGTCAGCAGAAGTGTGCGCTTCAATCTAGTAAACTCCAAAGGAAGGAAGGCCTTCTTTTTTGCAAAAAAGAAGAAAAAAACTTTCGCTCCTCCGCTGCATCGACGGCGCGCAATATCCGGATGACACCCGCTGTTGCAGATGCGGAGGGTTCTGTTTTTCAAAAAAGAACGGCCTGCCTTCTTGCTAATTGCAAAACTCCATCCACCAGCGCATCAGCATCCGCCTCCGTCGTGCGATGGTTGAACAACGCCGCCCGTATCGCAAGCCTCCCGCCAATCACTGTCGTCGAAGGTGCCGCAATCCCCTGCTCCTGAAGATCCGCCACAAGCTCCCGGTTCTCCGCATCGCTCAGCGCCACCACCCGAAAACACACGATGTTCAGCGTCACCGGCGCCAGCAGCTCCAGCGCCGGCTCGCGCGCCACACGCGCCGCCAGGTGCCGCGCCACCGCACACCCGTTCTCCACCACCCGCGCCAGCCCATCCGCGCCATAAGCCCGCAAGGTCATCCAGATCTTCAGCGCCCGGAACTCCCGCGACAGATCCGGCCCCAGATCGCGCGGCCAAGGTGGATTGCCCGCCATCCCCCGCTCCGCATATGTCAGATACGCCAAGTCCTGCGCAAACGTCGCCCGATGCATCACCGGATCGCGCACCAGCACGCACCCCGCGTCGTAAGGCACCTGCATCCACTTATGGAAATCGAACGCCAAACTATCCGCCCGCCCGATCCCCGCCAGCAGCGGCCGATACTGCGCCGACAACGCCGCCGTCGCCCCGAACGCCCCATCCACATGGAACCAGAGCTCCGCCTCCGCCGCCACATCCGCCACGCCCGCCAAATCGTCGATCGCCCCGCAATCCACGGTCCCCGCCGTGCCCACCACCAAAAACGGCCGCAGCCCCGCCGCCCGGTCCGCCGCCACCGCCGCCCGCAGCGCTGCCAACTCCATCCGGTGCGCCGCATCCACCGGCACCAGCCGAAGCGCGTCGCTGCCGATCCCCGCCATGTCCAGCGCCCGCGGCACACACCCATGCGCCGCCGCCGACGCATACGCCACCAGCCCAGCCCCACTTACGCCGCCGGTCCGCACCTCCCCGCCCAAAGCCGCCCGCCGCGCCACCAGCACCGCCACCATGTTCGCCATGGACGAGCCCGCCAGCAGCACTCCGCTGGTCTCCGCCGGCATCCCCACCATCTCGGCCGCCCACGCCACCACCTGGCGCTCCACCTCGATACCCGCATGGTCCCGCCCGGCACAGTTCGGGTTGAACACCGCCGTCAGCAGCTCGGCCAGAATCCCCGCGGCATTCCCGCCACCATTCACCCACCCCATCATCCGCGGATGCTCGTTGGCCGCCCCATACGGCAGCACCAGCCGCTGGAAATCGGCGTAGATCGCCTCCATCCCCACGCCGTCTTGCGGCAACGGCGCCCGCAGCTCCGCGCGCTTCTCGTCCGGCATGCGCTGCCACACCCGCCGCGCGCGCGCATCCGCCAGCCAGTCGATCATGTCGTCCAGCATCCGGTGCCCCAGCGCGCGCGTCGCCGCCCAATTCTCCGGGTCCAGCCCTGTATGCGCCGCCGTGAAATCTGCCATGGTGCGTCGCGATGCCACGAAGCGAGAAGCAAGCCAAGCAGTCCTTTTTTGAAAAAAAGGACCAAAAAACGTTTGACTCCGCTGTCGCCGGCCTGACTGACACGCACGCGTCCACGCCCACGCGACAGCCGGGTCAAAAGTTTTTTGCTTCTTTTTTTCAAAAAAGAAGGCCTTCCTTCCTTCTCTTCGCCACCCTCCTAGCCCTCGTAACTCTCGCAATTCACGCCCAAAAATACCCCGACTTCACCAGCTTCTGGACCGGCACAGACCAGCACCGCTACCTCGAAGCCGCCCAGGCCTGGGCCCATGGCGACCTGAACCCCGCCCACCACCACTACCTCCCCTTCTACCCCCTCCTGGGCGCCGCCTTTTTCTGGCTGACCACCTGGCAGCCCTTCCTCCTCCCAGACCTGGCCTGCCTGCTCGCCAGCCTGGCCATCTTCCAATGCATCGCCAGCCGCCTGGCGCCCACCTGGCCGCCCGCCGCCGCCGCGCTCTGCTTCACCATCGCCATCCTCTCCGGCCGCACCGCCACCGCCATCTGGGTCGTCCCCTGGAGCACCACCGGCAGCGCCCCATTCCAGTTCCTCACCCTCCTCCTGGCCCTGCGCTTTGCCGAGCGCCCCAGCCCACCCCGCGCTGCCCTGTTCGGCTTGGGCGCCGCCGCCATCGCCGGCTTCCGCCCCAGCGACACCGCAATCCTCCTCGCCACCGCCACCCCTTACGCCGCCTGGGCAATGCTGCGCGCCCGCGCCCCCTGGCGGCTCTGGGCCCTGAGCCTCGCCGCCGCCCTGGCCGGCTTCGCCCTGGCCGCCCTGCCCGCCGTGCTGGCCCATCTGGCCGTTTTCGGCCTCCACCCCGGCCCATACATAGACGGCTCAGCCGCGAGGGGCGTGGAATGGCGCCTGCTGCCGATGCGCTGGGTGATGATCGTCATCGGCCCCCGCCCCCTGCTGCCGGAGGGCACCGGCCTGGCCGCCGCCCTACCCTGGGTAGCCCCTGGCCTCGCCGGCCTGATCCTCGCCCTCTTCACCGCCAGCCGCCGGAACCTCGCCGCGGTGCTGGTAGCCGCCACCGTCGCCCTGCACTGGGCGCTCTACCTCGCCTACAGGGACCTGCAGCCCTACGGACTCTGGCGCTTCTACAACGTCCACTATTTCAAGTGGACGTTCCCCTTCCTCGTCCTCTGGGCCGCCCAACTCGCTGCCGCCCTGCTGCAACGCCCACACCGCCGTGCCGCCATCGCCGCCTGCCTGATAACCGCGCTAACCCTCGCCTGGCGCCCGGTCCTGCGCGACCGTACCCCCCAGCCCGCCCAGCCCGCCGCGAACAGCATTGCCTTGCCACCCGGCGCCCTCCTGCTGGACCGCGCAGCCGAACTCCACCTGACCGGCCCCTGGATGACCATCTACCTGGGCGATTCCACCGTGCAGTCCGGCAGCCAGACTTTCCGCAACACCGACGACTTTAAGCTGCTTCCCACCCCAGCCGGTGCCCTCCTCCTCCCCCTCCGACCGCTTCCCCCCGGCCCCGCCACGTTGACCTGGCCCGACACCATCACCGCAGGCGCCGCTCCCTTCCTCACCACCGCCCGCCAGGCCATCGTCTTCGGCCTACCCTGCGTGGCTCTGGCCCGCCTGCGCCCCGCCTGCACCTGACCGCCCGCAATCGACCGGCGTCACCACCCCAGGCGCCCGCCAAAGAAAGACCGGCCGCCCCGCAAACGCGCACGCATCACGCACAAACATTTCGCCCTGCCCGAAATTGTTGTCCGCCCGCCCGTAGATCACGTCCGCATCCATATCGGTCCCGTTGCGGCAGAAATCCGCACTGTGCGCGGTGATCGGCACGCTCTGCCACCGGCTGAGCACCAGCGCCCGCGTCGGCATCAGCACCAGCGCGCGGCCCGCAGGCGGCACCGCCCCCACCACCAGCCGCCGCTGAGCCACATACATGTGGGTGAACACGCTAGTCGCCAAAGCCAGGCCCAGGAACGCCGGCACATGCGCCGCCGCCAGCGCCCGCGCCTCCACCCGACAACGCCCCACCTGCAGCCACCCCGCCTCGCCGCCCAGCCCCGCCGCCACTGAAAGCATCGCCGCCGGCCAGGCGAAGAACCAGTAGCGCGGCCCGAACTCATGCCCGCCATTCGCCGGATACAGAAAGTAGAAACCTACCGCCAAAGGCAGCAGCGTGTCGAACCAGCGTATCCGCCCCGCCCGCGCCCGCGCCGCCACCGCCAGCACCACAAGGCCGATCAGCACCGGGCTGGTGAACGCCGCCAGCTCCCCCGCCCAATGCGCGGTACGCAGCAGCGCCGCGCCCACCGCATCGGCCAGCACCACATGCTTGCCCCACAGCCCGATATGCGCCCCCTGCGACGCCCAGGCATAAGGCGTCCTCAGCACCCGCCCGGTAAACGCATGGTTGTAAGCCATGAACGCCATCGCAAACGGCAGCCCGCCCGCCGTCATCGCCGGCGCATCGCGCAGCAGGAACGCCGCCCGCCTGAACCACAGCCGGTCCAGCACGAACGGCGCCGCCACCAGCACGAACACGTCGTAGCGCGTCAGCAGCAGCACCCCGAACAGCGCGCCGATCCCCGCCCGGTCCGCCCAGCCCGCGACCGCCTCGTCGCGCAACTGCAGCCAGACGATCCCCATAACCAGCACCGCAGCCAGCATGTGCGCGAACAGCGACGCCCCGTTGAACAGCACGAACGGCGAGAACATCAGCAGCACGGCCACCGGACCCGCCGTACGTGCCGCCACGCCCAGCCGCCGCAGCGACGCCAGCACCAGCGCCCCCAGCCCGGCCGTCAGCAACGGGTTCACCAGCCACGCCGCGCGGACCACCAGGAACGGCGCCAGCAGCACCGGCCAGGCCGGCGGATACTGCGAGAACCACTTCCCGTCCTTCACATAGGTCCAGGCGATCTCGAAGATCTCGGGCGCGGGCGGTGCCGGGTTCCATAGCCGCCCGTGCAGCAGCGTGCGCGCCAGGAACACGTAGCCGTACTCATCGGCCGAGTTCGGCCACCAGGTCTCCCCCGCCGCCTCCACCAGCAGCGCACATCCAAAACACGCAGGCACCAGCCAGGCCATCGGCAGGCTCACATCGCGGAACCGCTGCGCAAACCACACCACCCCCGCCGACAGCGGCAGGCTCACGCAGAGCGTCCAGCCCAGCAGGTGGTCGCGCGCGCTCAGATAGGGATAGACGAAGTTGCCGAACCCCAGCAGCAGCCCGCCAGCCAGCAACAGCGCCGCCGGCGCGGCCACGCGCCCCAGGGTGCCCCCCGCGCGATAGCGCGCTTTGGAGTGGCCCGCGCGATAGCGCGTTTTGGAGTGGCCCGCGCGATAGCTTTTCGCAGAGAGCTTAACGGCACCGCGTCCCGGAGAACCCAGCATCAGCGCGTCTCAGCCTGCGCAGCGGCAGCGTCTCAGAGCGCCCAGTTGCGGCGCCCGGCATGGTCCAGCGGATTGTGCACCGTCTCGCCCAGATCGGTCAGCCCGGTATCCTGGCCGTGCGGAACCATGTAGCCCGGCTCGCCCAGATCCTGATCCGGGTTGGCCTCCTCCGGCGGCGGCACGGCGGCCGCCAGCCTGCCGTTCACCAAATCGGTGATCACCGCCACAGACACGTCCCGCGCCATCCCGGCCGCCTCCGCCTCTGCCATCAGCGCCACAAGCTTCGGCTCGAACCAGGCATGCGGTGCAATTTCGGTCATGTTCCAACCATCCAAAACTGCTGGGTTGGTGGAGGGGGTTGGATTCGAACCAACGTAGGCGAAGCCAGCGGATTTACAGTCCGCCCCCTTTAGCCACTCGGGCACCCCTCCGCCTGCGCGGCAAGGCAGGCGGATATGCCGGGCCGCACGCGTTGTCAACGAAGAGAAAGCAAGGCCTTCTTTTTTGAAAAAAGAAGCAAAAACTTTTGCCCCCTGTCGGCGACCATTGTCAGCACCCGCCGACAGGGACCAAAAGTTTTTTGGTTCTTTTTTTCAAAAAAGAACTGCTTGCCTTCCTTGCCTACCATCTCCCAACAAGCCATAGCCTGGCCAATGAAGCCCCCCAACCAAGGCAAGCGCCCAACGCTAGCCGCCGGCCCCCGTCCGCCGCGCCCTACCCACACCGAACACCGCGCCCAGGCCCCCGCCGGCACCATCTGGCTCTACGGCCTGCACCCCGTAGCCGCCGCCCTGGCCAACCCGCAACGCCGCTGCCGCCGCCTCCTCCTCACCGAGGAAGCCGAGCGCACGCTGGCCGAACGCCTCCCGCCCCCCTGGTCCGTCCCCGCCGAGCGCATCGAACGCGCCCGCCTGGACCAGATGCTAGGCCGCGACGCCGTCCACCAGGGCATGGGCTTGCTCGCCGACCCGCTGCCCCAGCCGGCACTCGCCAACATACTCGAACGCCCCGGCCCCCTGCTCGTGCTGGACCAGGTCACCGACCCGCGGAACGTCGGCGCTATCCTGCGCTCCGCCGCAGCCTTCGGCGTAGCCGGCGTTATCGCCCAGGACCGCCACGCCCCCGAGGAGACCGGCGCGCTCGCCAAGGCCGCTTCAGGCGCGCTGGAGACCATCCCCCTCATACGCGCCGTGAACCTCGCCCGCACCCTGGTCGCCCTGAAAGCCGCCGGCCTCTGGACCGTAGGCCTGGCCGCGGACGGCGCCCGCCTGCGCGGCGAGTCCCTCGCCCAGCGCCGCGTCGCCCTCGTGCTGGGCGCCGAAGGGGCCGGCCTGCGCCGCCTCACCCGCGACACCTGTGACGAGCTCGCCGGCCTTGCGATGCCCGGCAACATGGACAGTTTGAACGTCTCTGCCGCCGCAACAGTGGCGCTCTACGAGCTCACCCGGATCTAGCAAGAAAGCAAGCAGTCCTTTTTTGCAAAAAAGGACCTAAAAACTCTTACTCCCCCGCATCTGCACCAGCCGGTTTCGTCCGGAGGCGCCAAAGCGCGTCAGCGTCGAGGAAGAAAAAGTTTTTTGCTTCTTTTTTTCAAAAAAGAAGGCCTTCCTTTCTACCCAAGACGCGCCATCGCGCTCGCGTCACCGTCAAACAACCACCGCCTCCATCCCCTTTTAACACCTCCCCACTATTCTACCCTCATGGAAAAGCCCAGCGCCCGACAAGCAGAATGGCGGACGATGCCGGAAGCGCTGCAAACCGCGCTCGCCCAGCAGGCGCTGCGCCAGGCCGCAATCATCGTCGCCGACCAGGCGGAGCTGTTCGCCGTGCAATTCACCGCCGGCACGCTGACGGACCGCGGCGCCGCGGACGGGCTGCGCCTGTTCGCCGCCCTGCTGCGAGAGACCACGATGGAGACCCTGCCGCCGATGGGTTCCGCGTAGAGGTCCCGAACGTTCGGCGCGCCTTCCTTACCCCCTCCCGCCCTCGACAACACAAACCGCCTGCACCACCTTGCCCGAAGCACGGCCCTTCGCGCCGCCGCGGCAAACCACGCCCTCGGAGCACCTCTCGCCTATGACCCAAAGCTGGATACAAACCGCCCGTACACGCGCGGACGAAGAGGAGCCGGACCACGACCCAGACGGCCCGGACGTCCCCGCCCCTATCGGCCCTGACCAGAAGGAGCCCGACGACAACAAGACCCTGGGCTCGCCGATAAACGAGCTCGAGCATCGCCTCCTCAAGCAGCGCAAGGTCCTCATCTTCGGCGCCATCGACGACAAGGTCGCGCGCGACGTCACCGGCCGCCTGCTCGCCTTGGCCAGCGCCAGCTCCGAACCGATCGACGTCTACGTCAACTCCCCGGGCGGCCACGTGGAAAGCGGCGACACCATACACGACATGATCCGCTTCGTGGACGCCGAGGCGCCCGTGCGCATGATCGGCACCGGCTGGGTCGCCAGCGCCGGCGCGCTGATCTTCCTCGCCGGCCACAAGGACCGCCGCTACTGCCTGCCGCAGACCCGCTTCCTGCTGCACCAGCCAATGGGCGGCGTACGCGGCCCGGCCGTGGATATCGCCATCGAGGCTCGCGAGATCATCAAGATGCGCGAGCGCCTAAACCGCCTGATCGCCCACGAGACCGGCCAGGATTACGAGAAGATCGCCAAGGACACCGACCGCAACTACTGGATGAGCGCCGAGGAGGCGATCGCCTACGGTATGCTGTCCAAGATCATACGCAGCCTGAAGGATCTCAGCTAAGTGTAAGAAAGGCCTTCTTTTCTGAAGAAAAGAAGCAAAAGACTTTTGCTCCCTGTCGGCGACTGTTTCAGCATCCGCCGACAGGGACCAAAGGTTTTTTGCTTCTTTTTTTCAAAAAAGGAGGCCTTGCTTCCTTACTCCACCATAGCCCGCAACGCCTCCAGCTCCCCCAGCGCATAAACCAAAGCCGCCCGAAGCCGCTCTACCTCGCTCGCCCGCCGCACCGGCGCCGCCGGCACCTCCTGCATCACCAGCTGCATCTGCGGCGGCCCTCCCGCCGCACGCTCCGCCTCGGCCGCCAGGCGCTCCGCCTCCGTCGGCGGCGGGATGTCGTCGGCCAGCCGCCCGCCACCCTCGCGCAACAGCCGCTGCACGCCCTTTATCGTATAGCCCTGGGTATAGAGCAGGTCGGACACCCGCCGCAGCAGCGCGATGTCGTCCGGCCGGTAGTAACGCCGCCCGCCGCCCCGCTTCAGCGGCTTCACCTGGGGAAACTTCGTCTCCCAGAACCGCAGCACGTGCTGCGGGATGTGCAGCTCGTCGGCCACCTCGCTGATCGTGCGGAACGCCCCGGCCGACTTGCGCAGCCGCAGCCGCCCGGTCTCGTCCGGCGTCTCCGGCACATCGATCCTGTCGTGCCCGGCCGCAATATTCATTCGTCGTCACCCACGGCCGGGATCGCCTGGCCGTTGATCTGCGCCTTCAGCACCTGGCTCGGCCGGAACACCAGCACCCGCCGCGGCAGGATCGGCACCTCCACGCCCGTCTTCGGATTACGTCCGATACGTCGCCCCTTCTGCCTCACAGAAAACGTCCCGAACCCGCTGATCTTGACGGATTCTCCCGACTCCAACGCCGCCGACACCCGCTCCAGCACAGTCTCCAGCAGCTCCGCCGACTCGTTGCGCGACAGCCCAACCTGGGCATAGATCCGCTCTGCGATATGGGCTCGGGTAACGGTATTCATGTCAGCAAGTTAATGAGCCAAGCCGCGCGCGTCAATGAAATCACGCATGTTCAAGATGTTAGATGAACCGGCTGGACGCTGCAGGAAGGCAAGGCAAGCAGTCCTTTTAAAAAAAGGACCAAAAACTTATCCCCCCATCTGAACCAGCCGGGTGCCGCCTGCAAAAAGCGCCTGCTGCAGCGTCGAGGTAGTAAAAGTTTTTGCTTCTTTTTTTCAAAAAAGAAGCCTTGCTTACTTACCTAAAACCGCACCAGCGCCGACCCCCAAGTCAACCCGCCCCCCAGTGCCTCCATCAACACCAGGTGCCCCGCCCGGATACGCCCGTCCGCCACCGCCTCAGCCAGCGCCAGCGGAATGGAAGCCGCAGACGTGTTCGCGTGCCGATCCACCGTCACCACCACCCGCTCCGCCGGGAGCCCAAGCTTCTTGCCCATGCTATCGATGATGCGACGGTTTGCCTGGTGCGGAACCAGCCAGTCCACATCCGCGTGGCCCAGCCCGTTCGCCGCCAGCGCCTCGTCCACCGCGCCCGCCAGCTTGGTCACCGCATGGCGGAACACCTCGGACCCTTTCATCACCAGGTGCCCAGAGCGCTCAGGCTGCCCCACCGCGCCGTCCACATACAGGATTCCGGCATGCGCCCCGTTGGCATGCAGGTGGGTGGACAAGATCCCCGGCTGATCCCCCTTTGATCGAGCATCATCGCCCTCGCCCGCCTGCAGCAGCACCGCGCCGGCGCCGTCGCCGAACAGCACGCAGGTGCCGCGGTCCGTCCAGTCCAGGATGCGCGAATACACCTCGCTGCCGATCACCAGCGCCGTCCTGATCGTGCCCGCCCGCAGGAACGCGTCGGCCACCGCCAGCGCATAGACGAACCCGCTGCACGCGGCACTCACGTCGAAGGCGAACCCGGTGGCCAGCCCCAGCGCGGCCTGCACCCGGACAGCGGTCGCCGGAAACGCCTCGTCCGGCGTGGCGGTGGCCAGGATGATCGCGTCCACGTCACTGGCCGCCACGCCCGCCTGCGCCAGCGCGACCTCTGCCGCCCGCGTGCCCATGAAGGCCGCGGTCTCATCCTTGCCCGCTATATGCCGCTGCCGTATGCCGGTGCGCGCGGCGATCCATTCGTCGGACGTGTCCAGACTCTGCGAGAGCTCGTCATTGGTGACGATCCGGCGGGGCAGATACCCGCCCACGCCGGTGATACGCGCGCGGATCACTAACCTGCGGCCGCCAGCGCCGGTCCGGCGCCGGGCGGCTGCTGCGACAGCACCCCGCCCAGCCGCCCGAGTCCCTCCCGGATACGCTCGTTGAACCGGTGCTCCACCATGTCCAGAGCCACGTCGGTGGCGTGCGCGAACCCCTCGGCATCCGTGCCGCCATGGGATTTCACCACCACCCCGTTCAGCCCAAGCATCACGGCGCCGTTATACCGCCGCGGGTCCAGCCACACACGCATCTGCTCCAGCCCGGGCTTGGCAAGCAGGTAGCCCAGCTTGGTCGAAAGGCTGCTGTTGAACACCTGGCGCAGCAGGTCGCTCACCAGCTTCAGCGCCCCCTCGCCGGTTTTCAGCGCCACGTTGCCGGTGAACCCGTCGGTCACCACCACGTCCGTGGTCCCCGCCGCGATATCATGCCCCTCCACGAACCCGTGGAACTGCCCGCCTATGTGGCTGCCCCTGATGATATCGGCCGCGCCGCGCACCCGGTCGTCGCCCTTCACATCCTCGCTGCCCACGTTCAGCACGCCAATGCGCGGCGCTGTCAGCCCCAGCACGGTGCGCGCGAACATGTCGCCCAGCAGCGCGAACTCCACCAGGTTGCGCGTGTCGCAGGCGATGTTCGCCCCCAAATCCAGCATCACCACGTCACCGCGCGCCGAGGGCATGATCGCGGCCATCGCCGGCCGGTCGATCCCAGGCAGCGTCTTCAGCACGATCTTGGAAAGGGCCAGCAACGCCCCGGTATTGCCGGCCGAAACCACGCCCTGCGCCTGGCCGCACGCCACCGCATCGATCGCCAGCCGCATGCTCGACTGCCGCAGCCGCAGCGCCACCGTCGGCTTACAGTCCGCCGCGATCGCGTCGGACGTATGGCGCACCACGCAGGAGTCGCGGGCCCGCTTGTTGCCCGCCAGCAAAGGCGCCAGCCGCGCCTCGTCGCCCACCAGCAGAAACCGCGCCGCCGGATGGCGCACGGACGCAATCCCGATGCCATCGACCACGATGTCGGGCGCATTGTCGCCGCCCATCGCATCAACCGCCAGGCTGAACGGCTGGCCGGCGGTCATATCCTGGCCTCCGGCCTGGGCCGCATCCATCGTCACAACCTCTCCGGCAGACGCGGACACGGCGCCCCTGTCAGACGCGGACAGCACCCTTTAAGGCCTTGCCAGCCTGGACGACCTCACGGCCGTCATAATGCCCGCACGCCGAGCAGATGTGGTGCGGACGCTTCAGCTCACCGCAATTGCTGCAGTCGGCGTGGGCCTCTGTCGGCAACGCCTGGTGGCTGCGGCGCATGCCACGGCGGCTGGGCGAGGTCTTCCGCTTCGGAACGGCCATGACGCGTAGTCTCCAATATCCGGTGTGGCCCCCCGGCGCGAACGCAACTGGGACCATCGAGCCGCGCGGCTTATCAGAGGGGGACGCTGTAAGGCAAGGCAAGCCCTTCTCTTTTGAAAAAAAGAAGCAAAAAACTTTTGCTCCCTGTCGGCGGCTCTTGGGCGGCCGGCGCGCCTGTCCCGGCTACCACGAAATTGTCCGCGGCGGCCCTTGTCCCGCCCGCCCAGCCAGGCATGGTCCGTCATCTCCCGAGGGCAATACCGATGCGCGCGCAATCCGCTCTGCTGGCCGCCCTCCTCGCAGTCCCTGCCGCAGCCTCGGCCGGGCCCATGACCGGCAGCTTCTCCGCCATCGCCACAAGCGGCAGCTTCGCATCTTCCCCAACCACCAACATCGCCGGCACGATCATCACCGGAAGCTTCGCCGTCTCCACGGCAGGCGGCTACACCCCGGCAGGCCTGCCAGCAGGCGAATACCTCCTCCCTTTGACGTCGGTCGTGCTCAGCTACGACGTCGCGGCGATCAACCAGGCCTTCGCGTTCCCAGGCATCTACCCCTCCGAGCCCAGCGCGATCTTCCTCAGCCAGACCGGCAACACCCAGACCGCGGACCTCGTCCCCGAGTTTGTCCAGCCACACGACGACAACGCGCTCGTGCTCACCGGCCCGGCCGGCAGTCTGTTCACCAACCTGGACGACCTGGCCTCGTTCCACCTCGGCGCCGGCGTGTCCATCCTGTCGCCGGAAAGCCTGTCCGTCTTCGACGACGGCGGCGCCACCTTTGACATAACCAGCGAAGCCTTCGCCCAGCCCGTCCCTGAGCCGGCGAGCGGCCTGCTCCTGGCGGGTGCGTTGCTCGGGCTGCTGGGAGCAAAGAAAGCAAGCAGTCCTTTTTTGAAAAAGGGACCAAAACTTTCGCTCCTGCGTCTGCACCAACAGCATGTCATCGCAAGATAAATCGAGCCGCAGGAACAGCGCCGGGAAAAAAGCTTTTTGCTTCTTTTTCTCGAAAAAGAAGGCCTTTCTTCTTACTGATACCCCTCAATGCGGCGGCAAAAGCCGAGACAACGCGGAAAACGGGTTCCCCTCCTCGTCCCCCCCCACATCAGGCATCGAAGCCCCCGGCTTGCGCGGAAACGGGTCCAGCGCCAGCGCCAACTGCTCCGCGGTAGCCTCCCCCAGATCCAGCACCCCGCCCGCGTAGGTCACCTCGTCGTCGGATTCCAGGTCCAATTCATCACTCTCCCGTCCTTCCGGCACGAATCGCAGGGCGAAATCCTCCGCCACTTCCGCCTCGAACGGCTCCAGCGACACCACGCAGACCTGCCGCACACGCGCCCGCAGCGCGCCGGTGGCCGCCACCGTGTCGCTTTCCCCACGGCGCAGCTCGAACCGGCACGTCAGGCCCAGGATCGCCTCCACGCCCATGCGCAGCGCCAGCGCCCGGCACTCCTCCTGCCTGGCATCGACCACGAAGGCCGCGCCCGCCCCTATGCGCGTCGTCGGGAACGGCCGCGACATCTCCAGCACCGGCCGAGGCCCGGCCGCAAACCCCTCCTCCATCAGACATCCGCCTCCGCCAAAGCCGCGCCGGCCGGCAAGAACACCACGTCGCCCCGCCGCAGCGCCGCCAGGTCCTGCCCGGCCAGCGCCCTGTCCTGCGCCAGCGCCACCCGCGCCAGCGCCTCCGCCTGCCCGGCCGGCGCCCCCCCGCGCCACACGTTGCGCCCCAACGCCTGCGCCAGCGCCACCCCGTCGCCCTGCGCCAGCGGCGTCTCATACGCCTGCGCCCGCCCGTGGAACGCCTCCCACATCACCCGTATCTTCTTGCCGACAGACATCTCGCCCACGCCGATCTCGCGCAGGTTGAAGTCCATGTCGGCGAACATCGCGTCGAACACCGCCTGCGCCAGCGCAGCCCCAGGGGGCGGCGACTGCCGCAGCCGCCGAATCATCAGCGCGGCGAACAGCCCGATCAGGTCGAACCGCCCATCCAGCGTGTCCGGCACGTCCAATCGTTCGAAATACAGCGGTTCGCGCGCCGCGGCCACGCTGGCAGTGTAGAGCGCAAACCCGGCGCGCTCGTGGCGGCGCGACGGCAGAAGACCAAAGAGCGGCATGAATACAGGGCCACCGTGCTAGAATTCGATCGGTTACCTCACGTATAGACGGCGCCGCCGATCTCAATCCCAAACTGACGGAACGGCGGGCGAGGCAAGACAAGGCAAGCAGTCCTTTTTTGAAAAAAAGGACCAAAAAACTTTCGCTCCCCCGCATTTGCACCAGTCGTGTGCCTCTCGCAAAGACCGAAGCGTCCCAGCGGTCGGGGAGTAAAAGTTTTTTGCTTCTTTTTTTCAAAAAAGAAGGCCTTCCTTCCTTGCTACCTACCGCGATTGACACGCGCGGCCCTCACGTGACACGCACCCCACACACCCGAGGACCAGACACATAGTGCGTCTCCCCACCC
>CAXTCL010000080.1:0-15631 GCA_964242035.1 uncultured Acetobacteraceae bacterium
TGCTCGGGTCGCTGCTGGGGTTAGGTACGGCGGTGCTGAAGGAGCGGGCGGCGGAGCTGCAGCGCGCCTGTGTGGAGGAGGGGGCGGCCGCACTGCTGACGATGCCGAATGCGGGGACGTGGCACTGCGATCCCATTCCGTTCCTGCTGACGGAGACGGAGTTCGCCGCGCTGGCCATGGGGTTGGCGCAACGGGCGGCGTTGCTGGAGGACGTGCTGGCCGATGTCTATGGCGACAGGCGGCTACTGGCAGACGGGCTGTTGCCGCCGGCGGTGGTCTATCCTGCGGGCGGCTATGTCAGGGCCTGCCGCACGATGGTGCCCGGAGCGCCACCGCCCGCGCGGCACATGCATCTGTATGCGGCCGATCTGGTGCGTGCGCCCGATGGGCAGTGGTGCGTGCTGGCGGACCGCACGGGTGAGCCGGCGGGGCTGGCCTACGCGCTGGAGAACCGGCGCATCATGGCGCGCGTGCTGCCGGAGCTGTTCCGTCATGCAGAGGTCAGCCAGCTCCGGCCGTTCTTCGACATCTGGCAGGACAGGCTGCAGCGTCTGGCGCCGGCCGGCGCGGGCAATCCTGGGCTGGCGCTGCTGACGCCGGGCCATTCCGATCCGCGCTGGTTCGAGCACGTGGTGCTGGCGCGCGCCCTCGGCTGCGCGCTGGTGGAAGATGGCGACCTGACGGTGCGCGAGGGCGGACTATGGGTGAAGACGCTGCGCGGGCTGCAGCCGGTGCACGTGCTGCTGAGGCGGCAGCGCGGTGGCGCCATCGACCAGCTCGAGGTGTCCGAGGACACGTCCTGCGGGACGCCAGGGCTGCTGAGCGCCTGGCGCGACGGGGCGGTGCAATTGCTCAACGGGCCAGGTGCGGGGTGGGCGGAGGCGCCGGCTTTGGCCGCGTTCCTGCCCGCCGTATCCCGGGCGCTTACGGGGCGGGATCTGGTCCTGCCGAGCCTGGAGACGCTTTGGCTGGGCGATGCGGCGTCGCGCGATGCGGTGCTGGCGGACCTGGCGCGCTATCACATCCTGTCGGCGACGGAACGTGGCGACGACGCGCTCTGTGCGGCCGGTATGGACGCGGCGGAGGTGGCGGCCTTGCGCGGCCGCATCGCCGCGCGGCCCTGGGCCTATGCCGCGGTGGTGCCGCCCTCGCCCAGTTACGCGCCCTGCATGGGCCTGGGCGAGACGCTGGACCCGAAACCCGTCTCCCTGCGGCTGTTCCTGGTGTGGGACGGTGCGGCGTGGCGCCCGCTTCCCGGCGGCGTGGCGCGCGTGATGGAGCCGGCCGAGGCGCTGTCCGGTCGCTTGCCGCACAGCGCCACCAGCAAGGACGTCTGGGTGTTGGCCGAAGAGGGGCTGGACATTTTCGGCCCGGCCAACCTGGCGGTGCCTGCCCTGCAGATACGCCGCACGCCCGGGGACATGCCGAGCCGGGTGGCGGACAATTTCTACTGGCTCGGCCGCTACCTGGAGCGGCTGGAGAACGCGGCGCGGCTGATACGCATCGTGCTGGCGCGGCTCTCGCGCGACACGCTGCTGCCGCGCGACCTGCCCGACTTGGCCGTGCTGGTCGCTTGCCTGGTACAGGCGGGGCTGGTGAGCGAGGAGCTGGCCGGCGGGGCGGGACCTGGGCAGCTGGCCGATCTGTTACTTCGGGCGCTGGCGCGCGACACGGGGTCCGTGGCGCGTCTGACCGGGCGGGTGCGCGACCTGGCCGACACGCTGCGCGACCGGCTGAGCGGCGAGATGCACGCTACCATCGCGCATGATCTGCGCCGGTTGAAGGGCAACCGGGTTCTGCTGCGGCCGGGGCAGCGCGCGGTGGGGGTCGGGCTGATGGCCGAGTTCGCCGGCCAGGTGCTGCAGTTCTGCGCCACGGTCGCGGGCTACGCGGCGGAGAACATGGTGCGCGGCGGCGGGCGGCTGTTCCTCGATCTAGGCCGGCGTACCGAGCGGGCGCAGACGGTGGCGGCACAGCTTGGCCACGCGCTGGACCAGAAGCCGGAGCGCATGGAGGGCGGGCTGGCGCTGTGCCTGGAGCTTTGCGACAGCGCGATCACCTATCGCTCCCGGTATCTGACCGCGATACAGGCCGCACCGGTGATCGATCTGGTGGTGGCCGACGAGGGCAATCCGCGCGGCCTGGGCTACCAGCTCGTGAGCGCGCGCGGCACTTTGGCCATCCTGGCGGGGCGTGACGACGCGCCGTTGGCCGCCGCACTGGACGAGGCGATCGGCGAGACGCGCATGATGGTGGCCGAACTGGCCGGTGCCGCGGATCAGTCGGCGCTCGCCGCGGGGTTGGCGCCGCGGTTGCGTGCGATCGGCGCGCAGGTGGGTGCGGTGTCCGACCAGGTGATGCGGCAGTATTTCGCTCTGCTGCCTGTGACGTTCACGGACGGGACGCAGTGATCTACCAGGTGTGCCACCGCACCGCCTATGCTTACGCGAAACCTGTCGATCTGGGCACGCACCTGCTGCACCTGCAGCCGCGCACCCTGCCTTGGCAGCGGGTCATTTCCAGCAGGCTTGCGGCGGAGCCGGCGCCTGCCGGGCTGCGCTGCGGCACGGATTGCTTTGGCAATCAGGTGGCGTGGATGTTCCTCGATGCGCCGCATCCGAGCCTGGCGGTGACGCTGGATGCGCGTGTGGAAGTGACGCCGCCGCTGGTGCCGCAGGCCGCACAGACGCCCGATTGGGCGGCGGTCTCCGCCGCGGCGTATGCCGGTGGGCAAGGCGGTTACGAGGCGGCGGAGTTCCTGTTCGACAGCAAGCACGCACCCGCCAGTGCGGAGGCCCTGGCGTATGCCGAGCCGTCGTTTCCGACCGGGCGGCCCGTGCTGGAAGGCGTGATGGATTTCAATGCGCGCATCGGGCGGGATTTCACCTTCCGCGGCGGAGTAACCAGCATCGACACCACGGTGGCGCAGGTACTCAAGCAGCGCGCCGGTGTCTGCCAGGATTTCTCGCACCTGATGATCGCCGGGCTGCGCGCGCTTGGTTTGCCAGCGCGCTACGTGAGTGGTTACATCCGTACGAAGCCGCCGCCAGGCCAGGCGCGGCGTCGTGGATGCGATCAGTCGCATGCCTGGGTGGGATGCTGGATGGGGCCGGAACATGGCTGGGTGGATATCGATCCGACGAATTCCATCCTGATTAGGGACGAACACGTGGTTCTGGGCTGGGGCAGGGACTTTTCGGACGTGAGCCCGCTTTACGGGATCATCCTGGGTGGTGGGCGGCATAAGTTGACGGTGAGCGTGGATCTGGAGGCGGAGGAGGCGTGAGTGTTATTGCCGCCTCTCGGGTGTGTGCGCGCCTTCGATCGCTGTCAGAGGTTCGCGTCGGGGATGCTGCGCTTTTAACACGAGGGGCACGAAGGGCACGAAAAGGAAAGGGGCGGGTGGTTCGAGATATCGCAGTCTTCTTCGTGCCCATCGTGTTGAGTGCCAAGGTTCAGCGATGCGGGTGCGGAGGCAGTGCCTCGCAGATGCAAATGCGACAGGAGCAAAAGTTTTTTGCTTCTTTTTTTCAAAAAAGAAGGCCTTCCTTTCTATGACAGGGCTGCTCGACGGCTACGACAAGGGCGCTTTCTTCTGCGAGCTGATGGACTGCACCTCGCACGACCCCGCGGTGCAGCTCATCGCCCAGCGCCTGGCCGAGATGGACCCGGCCGAGCTCGCAAGGCGCGCGCACATTGCCGAGATCGAGCTGTTCAACCAGGGGATCACGTTCACCGTCTATTCGGACAAGGACGCGATCGACCGGATATTGCCGTTCGACCTGATCCCGCGCGTGTTGACGGCGCGGGAGTGGGACGTGCTGGAGCGTGGCGTGCGGCAGCGCGTGGCGGCGTTGAACGCGTTCATCTGGGACGTGTATCACGAGCAGCGCATACTGAAGGACGGCGTGGTGCCGGCCGCACTCGTGTTGGGCAACGCCAACTTCCGGCCGGAGATGGTGGGGTTCGACGTGCCTTGCGGCACCTACGTGCATGTGTGCGGCGTGGACATCATACGCGACGAGCGCGGCGCGTTTCTGGTGCTGGAGGACAATGCGCGCACGCCGAGCGGCGTGAGCTACGTGCTGGAGAACCGCACGATGATGCGGCGGATTTTCCCGGACCTGATGGACGGCATAGCGGTGCGGCCGGTGGGCAGCTACGGGATGATGCTGCAGGCCGCACTGGCCGAGATCGCACCCACCGACGGGCCTGATCCGCAGGTGGTGCTGCTCTCGCCCGGCATCTACAATTCGGCGTATTTCGAGCACATCTTCCTGGCGCGCGAGATGGGCGTGCCATTGGTGGAGGGCAGCGACCTGGTGGTGCAGGACGGCAGCGTGTGGATGCGCACGACGGCTGGGCTGGCACCCGTGCATGCCATCTATCGCCGGCTGAACGACGATTTCCTCGATCCGGACGTGTTCCGGGCCGACAGCACGCTGGGGGTGCGCGGGTTGATCGACGTGTGGCGCAGCGGGCGCGTGGCGATCGCCAACGCTGTTGGCACCGGGGTGGCCGACGACAAGGCGATCTACGCCTACATGCCGCGCATCATCCGGTATTATCTATCGGAAGATCCGGTGCTGGCGAACGTGGACACGCATATCTGCGGCGAGCCAGAGGGATTGGCCTACACCTTGGCCAATCTGGAGAAGCTCGTGGTCAAGCCGGTGGGGGAGTCGGGCGGGTATGGCCTGATCATCGGGCCGCATGCGACGAAGCAGGAGATCGCCGACTTCCGGGTGCAGCTACGTGCCGATCCTGCCAATTACATAAGCCAGCCGATGATCAGCCTGTCCGTGTCGCCGACGCTTGCCGGCAACCGGCTGCTGCCGCGGCATGTGGATTTGCGGCCGTTTGCCATTACCGGACGGAAGACGTGGGTGCTGCCTGGCGGGTTGACGCGCGTGGCGTTGCGAGAGGGGTCGCTGGTGGTGAATTCCTCGCAGGGAGGCGGGTCGAAGGACACGTGGGTGTTGGAGTGACGCGCGCTGCTTGCGAAACTCGCCCTGGCGGCCGTCTGGCGCGTGTTTGCTGCGCTCCGGTGCTCACGGCCACAAGAGGCCACTGCGCTCCGGTGCTCGCAAACGCACGCCAGCAGACTCGCCATGCCAAGTTTCGCGAACAGCTAGGACCCAGGTTTTGGCGCCTGCTCGTCTCTGCGAGACCTGGTATTGGCAGATATGAAACCTGCGTCGATGCCGGCGGGGGAGCAAAAGTTTTTTGGTTCTTTTTTTTAAAAAAGAACTGCTTGCTTGCTTGCTGTGCCCCCCAATGAGCGACGAGACTGGCCACCGCGCCCCCATACTTCTCTCCCGCTACGCCGAAGCGCTGTTCTGGCTTGGCCGCTACATGGAGCGGATCGAGAACCTGGCGCGGATACTCGACGTCACGGACACGTTCGTGAGGCACGGCGTGGACCAGTCCGGCTGGCGCTCGGTGGTGCAGATAAACGCCGACGAGGAGAGGTTCACCAAGCTCTACGGGACGGCGAACGCTGCGAACGTGGCGCAATTCTATCTGGTCAATAGGGAGAACCCGACCTCGGTGCTCTCCTCGCTGTTTGCCGCACGCGAGAACGCGCGCACGTTGCGGCCGCTGATACCCACCGAGATGTGGTCGCAGATCAACATCTTCTACAACCGGGTGCGGCAGTTCACGGATGGCGATGCGGCACCGAGCCGGGTTTCCGGCCTGTGCGCCTATTTCAAGGAGCAGTGCCAGGCGCATGCCGGCATCACGGACGGCACGTTCTACCGTGACCAGAGCTGGGCGTTCTACTGCATAGGCAAATACATCGAGCGTGCGGACCAGACGTCGCGGCTAGTCGACATCAAGTACCACACACTGCTGCCGTCTGTGGACGACGTGGGCGGCGCGCTGGACATCAGCCAGTGGCACGCGCTGCTGCGCGCGGCGTCCGGCTACCAGGCCTACCGGCGGGTGAACCCGAACTTCATGACGCCGGCGTCTGTGGCCGGCTTCCTGCTGATGAACAAGTCCTTCCCGCGCAGCGTAACCGTGTGCGTGCGGCAGGTGGAGATACATCTTGGCCAGCTCAGCTCCGGATACGGGCTGCGTGGCGCTTACGCGGCGCAGGAGCGTCTGGACGAGTTGCGCGCGGCGTTGATGGACCAGACGATCGGCCAGATACTGGCGCGCGGGCTGCACGAGTTCCTCGATTGGGTGCAATTGCAGCTGATCGGTTTGCAGGGCGTCATGGCCGGCGCGTTCTGGCGCAAGCCGGACGTGGCACAGATTTCCACACAAGGATAACCACCTTGCGTTGTATCCGAGGCAACGCTTTGCTATCGCTGGCATAAAAGTTCAGCAGCCGTAACTACTCGATGCACGAAAGCGTAACGGTTTCGTGCGTTGCGGCACCGGCTGGCCTGCGGTTAGACGAAAGAAGATGTATCCTGCCCCAGATCAGTCGCGTGAGCACGATATCCTGTCTGCCCGCAGGCCCGGCGCCGGGCCCGCGGCCGATATCGCGAAACTACGCCGGATGAATGCCGCCAGGCTGCATTGGCTGATGCGCGCGCTGCCGGTCAGCACGATCGACGTGGAGATGGGCGCCGGCCCGATCCTGATCCTGGCGCCGCACCCGGATGACGAGACGCTGGGTTGCGGCGGGTTGATCGCCACGGCGCAGGCCTCCGGCCGGGCGGTGTTCGTGCTGGTCCTGACGGACGGGACCGGCTCGCATCCGAATTCGGCCGCCTATCCCGCTTCACGGCTGCGCCGGCTGCGTGAGGCGGAGAGCCGGCAGGCCGCCCGCATGCTGGGGCTGCCGGAACGCAATGTCAGCTTCCTGGGGCTTGTCGACACGCAGGCACCGCAGCGCGGCGAGGCGGCCGAGCAGGCGGCGCGTGACATCGCGGTGCACGCGCAATCGGTGGGCGCCGGCGTGATCCTGACGACGTGGCGCCATGATCCGCATTGCGATCATCTTTCCGCCAGTCTGCTGGGCGCGCGCGCCGCGACGCTGACCGGGGCGGCCCTGTTTGAATATCCCGTGTGGGGGTGGACGCTGCCGCCGCGCCGCCTGCTGGAGGCGCGCGCGCCTGTGGGGTTCCGGCTCGATGTAGGGCGCCACATACCAGCCAAGCAGCGTGCGATCGCCTGCCACCAGTCGCAGCTCGGGCAGGTGGTGACGGACGATCCCGATGGGTTCAGGCTCGAGAGCCAGTTTATCGCGTTGTTCACCGAGCGGTTCGAGACGTTCCTGCGGGTGCGGGGGTAAGGCAGGCAAGGCCTTCTGTTTCGAAAAGCGACAAGACTTTTGTCACTCCTCTGTTGATCGGAGGCACACGCCCGGTCGATTCAGCGGCGGGAGCAAAAGCTTCTGGTCCTTTCTTCAAAAAAAGGACTGCCTGCCTACCTTCTCTCTTCCGGAAACAGCGTGTCCAGCGCTCCTGGTGCGCAGCGCCCGCGTTCGGTGATCAGGCTGGTGATCAGCCGGTTCGGAGTGACGTCGAAGGCGGGGTTTGCGGCCGGGCTGCTGGTGGGCGTCACGCGCACGGTGGCGATGCTGCCGTCCATCGCACGGCCGGTGACAGTGCTCACCTCCGTGGGCGGGCGTTCCTCGATCGGGATGTCCGCGACACCATCCGCGATCTGCCAATCGACCGTGCTGGACGGGAAGGCCACGTGGAAGCCTACGTCGTTGTCGTGCGCGGCGAGGGCTTTCAGATACGTGCCTATCTTGTTCGCCGCGTCGCCGGTGCGCGTCACGCGGTCCGCACCTACGATCACCATGTCGACGCGGCCGTGCTGCATCAGGTGGCCGCCGGCGTTATCTGAGATCACCGTGTGCGGCACGCCATGCTTGCCGAGCTCGAAGGCGGTGAGGGCCGCGCCCTGGTTGCGCGGCCTGGTCTCGTCGACCCAGACATGCACGTCTATGCCGCTATCATGTGCCTTGTAGATGGGTGCCAGCGCGGTTCCCCAATCCACCGTGGCCAGCCAGCCGGCGTTGCAGTGCGTGAGCACGTTGACGGTGCGACCTGGGTTCTTCGCCGCTGCCTCGGCAATGAGCGGCAGGCCGTGCTCGCCGATGGCGGCGTTGCGCGCCACGTCCTCGTCTGCGATGGCGCAGGCTTCGGCGTAGGCGCGGTCGGGGCGCTCGGCCTGGCGCGTGTTGCGCAGGATGGTCAGCATGCGGTCCAGCGCCCAGCGCAGGTTCACCGCGGTGGGGCGTGTCGCGGCGAGCAGGCCAGCGTCGCGTTCCATCGCGTCCGTGCCGGCATCGGCGCGCAACGCGAGAGCCAGCCCGTAGGCCGCCACGGCGCCGATCAGCGGCGCGCCGCGTACCTGCATGGTGCGTATCGCGTGCGCTACTTCGCGCACGTTGATCAGGCGAAGGATGTCGAGCGCCCAGGGGAGCTTGGTCTGGTCGATGATGCGGATCGCGTCGCGGTCGTGCGGTTCTACCCAGACGCTTCTGTAGGGGGTGCCGTCTATCTTCATTCAGGGTTCCTCAAGGCAGAAAGCAAGCAGTCCTTTTTTGAAAAAAAGGACCAAAAAACTTTTATTTCCCACGCCTGCATCGAAATCCGGCCCGGTTCTGCCGGAGCGCGTGATGGCAGAACCTGAACGGGCGTGGATGCAGGCGGGGGAGGGAGAGTTTTTTGCTCCTTTTTTCAAAAAAGAAGGCCTTGCTTCCTATATGCGCTGATGCAGCACGCAAACCAACGTGAACAGCCGCCTTGCCGTCTCGAAGTCGATCTCCACCCGGCCGGCGAGGCGCGTGGTCATCATCTCGGCGCCTTCGTTGTGCAAGCCGCGGCGGCCCATGTCGATCGCCTGTATCTTTGCCTCGCGGCCGTCCTGCACGGCGTGCGCGTAGCTTTCCACCAGGAGCTGGTAGTCCTTTATCAGGCGGCGGAATGGGCCGAGTGCGAGGCCCAGTGCCATGAGCGGCGCGTCCTGCGCGTCGCGCACGTCAAAGGCCAGGCGGCCTTCCACGATGGAGAGATGCAGGATGAAAGGGCCGGCGAAGTCGCGTGGCGCGAACAGGTTCTCCACCGCCAAATCGCGTACTGCCTGCTCCAGGTCCGCTTGCTGCAGGATTGAAAGCTGGCCGCGTTTCTCGCCGTCCAGCACCACTTGCAGAAGTGAGCGATGCTTCGCGGCGGTGGGGGACGGATCAACCATCGATCGCCGCATCCGGCGGTTTCATGAAACCTAGCTTCATCATCAGCCCGACCGTAGCACCCTTTACCGGCCGGATCAGCAGCAACACGAGCGCCAGCGTGCCCGGCAGGAAGATCGCCATTTCGGTGGCCACCGAAAGCGTGGCCATGCGGTCCAGTGCCACCTGCGCGCCGAT
Source organism: uncultured Acetobacteraceae bacterium (assembly GCA_964242035.1). GTDB lineage: Bacteria > Pseudomonadota > Alphaproteobacteria > Acetobacterales > Acetobacteraceae > BOG-908. The sequence continues at coordinate 9,338 of CAXTCL010000080.1, forward strand.
CACCACATGGGCCACGATGAACACGGTGAAGTAAGGCGGCGCGTCGTCCGCGTTTATCAGGCCGAGCGGTGCTGCGCACACATCGCATACGGTATTGACGCGCAGCAGGTGGGCGAACAGGCGGCCGCGGCCACAGACCGGGCAACGGCCGCGCAGGCCGCGCCAGATGGCGGTTGGCATTGACGGGCCTGGCTCGCCGCCCGGCGGCGTGGACGGGTTGCGGTCTGGGCTCCAACGGACGGGGAGGCTGTCTGGCATGGCGTGCTCGCTCGCTTGGGGGCCGTGTAGTTGCGTGTTCCGGTCAGGTGCAAGCTGGTCCGGCGCGGCCGGCATGGCAAGCATCCGCTGCCGACCGCTTGCACCTGCGATTGGTCCGCGCCAAACGACATGCCGCTTCGCGTGCCTTTCAGAACGCGCCGTGGCGGCGATCCGGCGCGTGTCATACGCGCCGGTGTCGGCAAACAGTTGCCGGCCGATGCGCTGCGGCCAAGTTCTGAAGGGCATTTCTGCAGGCGAATTACGGCACAACAGAGAAGGCCCATCGTGAGATGCTGATCGCCAGGACACGCCAGGACCTCGATGCGGCGCTGGCCGAACTGCGCGCCGGCGCTGGGCCGGTGACTCTGGTGCCGACCATGGGCGCACTGCATGCCGGACATCTTTCGCTCGTGGAGCACGCGCGCAATGCCGGCGGCAAAGTCGTGGCCTCCATCTTCGTCAACCCATTGCAGTTCGGCCAGTCCGAGGATCTTGCGCGCTACCCGCGGGACGAAGCGGGCGACCTGGAGATGCTTGCACGCGCCGGCTGCGATGCGGTCTGGATGCCCGAAGTGACCGAGATGTATCCGCACGGCGACGTGACGCTCGTCGATGTCGCAGGCCCCGCAGAAGGTTGGGAGGGCGAGGCACGGCCCGGACATTTCCGCGGCGTGGCCACTGTCGTGACAAAGCTTTTCGGCCAGGTCAGGCCGGATGCCGCCTGCCTCGGCGAGAAGGACTGGCAGCAATTGCAGGTCATACGCCGCATCACGCAGGACCTGGCATTGCGCGTGCGCATTGTCGGCGTGCCGACCATGCGTGAGTCCGACGGTCTCGCACTCTCCTCGCGCAACCGGTTCCTGACCGCTTCGCAGCGCGAGACGGCACCCTGTCTTTACGCCGCGATGCAGCGCTGCGTCGCGGCGATACGCGCGGGAGACGCCGTGGAGACGGCTTTATACGACGCACGCACGCAGCTGGCCGCATGCGGGCTGGCGCTGGACTACATGGCGCTGGTCGCCGGCGCGAGCCTGCAGCGACTGGCAAAAGCCGAGGCGGGCGCTCGGCTCATCGCTGCGGCGAGGCTCGGCAGCGTACGGCTGCTGGACAATATCGACGCGGGCTGAGGGCACCGTGCGACGTAACCGGGAGACGTCGAAACTTGTTTGTTCCTCACACGCCCACGTGATGCTTGCTGCCGCGGTGTGATGCGCATTTGCGACGCACGCGCAAGGTTGCAACGATTTAAGCTGATAATTCGTGCGCTGACCGTTGCTTTTCGTTGACAGCCGCGCGCGCGCGGCAGATAGCGGAAGACAGCGCATGTCTGCGAGCTGCGATTCGCAAAGCTTTGCTTCCCGCATGCACGCGCGATCTGGGAGCGACGATCGTGCAAAGCGCCTCACACCGGCGATGATCTTTCGAAGAAGCGCCCCTGCCGACCGGATCGGCGCGCACGCCGGTGCCATCCCGGCCGAGACATCTGCCGCCCGGCAAAGAAACCGGGAGCGCAACCGACCGTTCGATCCAACGCGCCACACGGCAAACCTATAGGAGCTACCAAGCAATGAGTACCGAAGACACGACAGGAAAGCCCGCGCGCCCGCGCGCGAAGGCGATGGCGGCTCGGCCGACCACGCGACGCGGCAGCGGCGGCACGACAGGGCGCCCGGTGGGCCGTCCGCCAAAAGCCAAGGCTGCGACAGGTCGCACGCCTGCCGCAAAGGCACCAGCCAAGCGCACGGCAAAAGCCGCCGCCCCCGCGCGCACGACAAAAACCGCAGCCACGCGCAAGGCGCCGGCGACGCGCGCCAAGGCCACCGCATCGCGCACCACGAAGAAGCCGGCCGCACGCGCCGCAGCTTCGCGCACCACGAAAGCCGCGAGCACGCGCACCGCGAAGACCACGCGCGCGACACGGGCCCCGGCCACGCGCAAGGCGCCAGCTTCTCGCGGCAAGGCTCCGGCCACACGCACGGCCAAGACGGCCGCCACGCGCAAGACCGCTGCGTCGCGCACGGCAAAGCCTGCGACGCGCGCGACGAAAGCCACGGCTGCACGCGGCACACGCACGGCGCCTGCCGGTCGCAAGCCTGCGACGCGCACCACCAAGGCTGCGGCGACGCGTACGACGGAGGCTGCGGCAGCGCGCAAGGCGCCCGCACGTGCCACCAAGACGACACGCGCGGCGAAGACGACCAATAGCGGCAAGATCGACGGGCGTACCGTCGCAGGCCGGGCGGCGCGCGCGGCCAACGGCACGGCGCGCACCACGCGCAAGACGGCTGGCGACACGGCGCGCAAGACCCGCCGGCCACGCAGCAAGCCAGAGACGATGCACGACGAACACGTGCCATCGATGGAGTCGGCCGCCGAGCCGAAGAAGCGTGGCCGCAGAAAGAAGGTGAGTGAGGCGATGCCGGTGCATCAGGCAGAGCCACATGAGTCGCACGCGGAAGAGCAAGAGAGCGCGGACGAGTTCGACAACAGCTGAAGCCTAGCGGCGAGCAGCCGGTCAGCCTTAAGGTTAAGCCGGTCAAGCAAGGCCTTCTTTTTTGAGAAAAAGAGGCAAAAACTTTTGTCATGGCTGTCGCGGATTCATCCAAAATGCGCGACAGCGGAGTCAAAAGTTTTTTGCTTCTTTTTCTCAAAAAAGAAGGCCTTGCTTGCTTTCTGTGGGTCACCAACAAGAGTCGGTCGGTACGCTTTCACTGCCTGCCCGTTTTCTTCAAGCCCGCGTCTTGAAGCTCTGCGCCCCCAGACCGGCGGCGGCCAGTTTCCCGCCCGACCCATAGCGCGCTCCCTGCGGCGCCGAGCGGGCCGCCTTGGCCACAAGATCCAGCACGCGGCGCTGCACGCGCATGGCGCGCTTCAGCAACTGCCTGTTCTCCTCGGCCAGCACGCCGAGTTCGCGCATCCTCTCGCTTGGCGTGGGCGGGGTATCCGCCGCGCGCCAGGCCGCCGCAAGTGCGTCAGCCGCGGCGTGCTTGGCCGCCAGCAACCCGCCGGCGCGGGCGAAATCCATCGCTTCCAAAGCGGCGTTCTCCTCGATGAGCAGAGTGCTCAGCCGCTCAATGGCCTCCTCCATCGTGGGTGTGTGCTTGCCGCGTGCGGTCATTCGGTTGCTCATCGCTTCTGCTCCTGTAGGCGCAACATCTGCTGGTAGACGGGCTCGGCGATGCCCAGCCCGCCGCTGCGCGCCATCTGCTTTGCCATTTCGGTGATCATCATCGGCTTGAAGGTGCGTTCGGCAGCGCCGCCGCCGAACGGGCTGTCGGAGGTGTCGGCACCGTCGAACATCGGTTTCAGCAACTCGTCCAAGGCGACGGCGGTGAAGTCCTCTGCAGATTTGCGCAGCTTCGCCGTGACCTCGGCGGCCGGCAGCTTTTGATCGACGCGCATCACCTCACCTCCAGATCCGCCTGCAGGGCGCCGGCGGCTTTTATCGCTTGCAAGATGCTGATCAGGTCACGCGGGCCCACGCCGAGCGCGTTCAGGCTGGCCACCAGGTCTCGCAACGTGGGTGCCGCGTTCAGCAGGCCGAGTTTATGGTCGTGCTCGGTATCCACGCTGATCGAGCTGCGCGGAACCTTTGTTGTGCGGCCGCGGCTGAACGGTTCCGGCTGGCTGACTTCCGGGGTTTCAGACACGCGTATCGTGAGGTTGCCCTGCGCGATGGCCACAGTGCTGATGCGCACGTTGGCGCCCATGACGATTGTGCCGCTCGTCTCGTCGATCACCACGATTGCGGGCGTGTCGGGCTCCACGCGCAGTTCCTCGATGTCTGTCAGCGCCGAAATCACGTCATGCCCGCGCAAATTCAGCGACACGGTGCGGGGATCGGTCGCGCGTGCCGTGCCCGGGCCGAGGGCGGCGTTTATCGCGGCTTCCATGCGGCGCGCGGTAGTGAGATCGGGATTGCGCAACGCCAACGCCACGGCGTTCTGGGTGCCGAGCGTGAAGGCCACTTCGCGTTCCACGATCGCGCCGTTTGCGATCTTGCCTGACGTGGGCACGTTGCGTGTGACGGACGATCCGGAGGCCCCGCGCGCGGCGACCGCGCCGGTGGTCACAGCACCTTGGCCCACGCCGTAGACCTCGCCGTCGGCCGCAAGCATGGGGGTGACGAGAAGCGTGCCGCCTGAGAGGTTGGTGGCGTCGCCTATGGCCGATACGGAGACGTCTATCCGGCTGCCGGTGCGCGCGAAGGCTGGCAGGTTGCCGGTGACCATGACGGCGGCCACGTTCTTCGTCTGCAGTTTGGCGATCTGGTCGCGCGTGTTGACGCCCAGGCGCTCCAGCATGCCGACCAGGGATTCTCGGGTGAACACCGCATTGTCCAGCTTGTCGCCGGTGCCGTTCAGGCCGACCACCAGGCCGTAACCCACGAGCTGGTTCTCGCGCACGCCTTCTACGTCCGCGATGTCCTTCACCCGTATCTGCGCGCGTGCGGCGATGGGCGCGCCAGCCAGCAGCGCCGCGCAGAGCAGCAGCCACGGGCGGCATGTTTGCACTCCGGCAACCATTGCGCGGCATGGTTGGCGCGGGCCTGGTGCGTTAGGTGCAAGGTCTGCTCTGCGAAACATGCGGACAGAGAAACACAAGAAGGTTTCCGGAACGTGCATCCGGCACCGGCTGAAGCTGAAAGGACCCGCCCATGCGTATCGAGCCACCTCCACCGTCGCCTCCCTCTACCGATACGCGGGCGATGCGGCGCACCAGAAGCCGCACCGGCGATTTCGCCTTGCCGGACGCAGCCGACGAGCAGGAGAGTGCGGCGTCCCCGCTGCTTGCAGCACCCGGTCTGACCGCCACCACCTGCCTGCTGGCCGCGGATACGGTGGGACACTCTGCGGCCGGTGCTACCCAGGCGGAGAGGGAGCTGGCCGACAGGGCCGCCGCAGGGCAGGGCAGGGCGCTCCTGGGCGCGCTGGCAGGGCTGCAACTGGCGGGCTTGGGCAAGGGCGGCGTGCAAGCGCGCCAGACCCTGGCCGACCTAGCGCGCGCCTTGCCGCAGGCCGCGGACCCGCGGCTGGACGAGGTGCTCAGGGCGATCGCCCAGCGCGCCGCAATCGAGCTGGCACGCGCCGGCTGAGGCGGTCAAACCCTGCTTGGCGCGGCGGACGCGCTTGTCTATAAGCCGCGCCAGATACGGGGCCGTTCGCCGCGCGGCCGGCGCCCCGACCATGAACGACGAGGACCGGCCGACATGATGCTGACGCTGCCGCCCGACTACCGGCCCTCCGACACCGAAGAGTTCATGAACCCGCTGCAGGCGGAATATTTCCGCCAGAAGCTGTTGCGCTGGCGGGCGGACCTACTTCGGGACGCCGACGATACGCTCGCCAGCCTGGGCGAGGGCGGCATACTCGAAGCCGACATCACCGACCGCGCGAGCGTAGAGACGGACCGAGCGCTGGAGCTTCGCACACGCGACCGGGCGCGCAAGCTGGTCTCCAAAATAGACCAGGCGCTGCAGCGTATTGAGGGCGGGCAGTACGGGTATTGCGATGAGACCGGCGAGCCGATCGGGCTGCGACGGCTGGAGGCCCGGCCGATCGCTACCTTGTCGCTTGAGGCGCAAGAGCGGCATGAGCGCATGGAGCGGGTGCACCGCGACGAGTAGGAAGCAAGCAAGCCTTCTTTTTTGAAAAAAAGAAGCAAAAAACTTTCGCTCTCCCGCCTGCACAATGACCCGCTCTCGTGCTGCCAGGACGCGCGTTGGCAGAACCTGCGCGCGCGGTTAGGCCAGCGCCAGTTGCAAAAGTTTTTTGCTTCTTTTTTTCAAAAAAGAAGGCCTTCCTTGCTTGCCGACGCATCAAGCGCGGCCTGCAACATGTAAGCCGCGGCCATCTGGTCCACCACAGCGGCACGGCGCTTGCGGGTCATGTCCGCCTCGGTGATGAGGAAGCGGTTCACCGCGGCGCTGGACAGGCGTTCGTCCCACAGGGCGGCGGGCAAGCCAGTGGCGTCGGAGAGGGCGCGGGTCCAGTCGCGGGCCGCCGGGGCGGCGGGGCCCCGCGTGCCGGCCATTGA
>CAXTCL010000081.1:0-15566 GCA_964242035.1 uncultured Acetobacteraceae bacterium
AGCAAAAGTTTTTTGGTCCTTTTTTTCAAAAAAGGACTGCTTGCTTCCTTTCTTGCCTGAACGTTGTTAACCTCCGCCACACAAGCAGAGGACCCGCCCGGCCATGGACAGCCCCGCCAGCTTCGACTTCGCCGACCCGGCCCTGCGCGCCAACCCCTACCCCGCCTACCGCTTCCTGCGCGAAGCCGCCCCGATCTGGCGCGCGCCGACCGGCCACTGGATCGTCTCCACTCATGCCGGCTGCTCGCAGCTCTTGCGCGATCCGGTGATGGGCCGCCAGGACGAGGGCATGCGCGGCCCAGAGCTGATGGGCGAGTTCGCCGTGGCCTCGCTCTCGCGCATGATGCTGTTTGTGGACCCGCCGGTGCACACGCGCCTGCGCGGCCTGGTCAGCCGCGCGTTCACCGCGCGACGGATGGAGGCGCTGCGCCCACGCATCGAGGCGATCGTGGACGAGCTGATCGACCGCGTGGCCGGCCAGGGCGGCATGTGCGTCATACGCGATTTCGCGCACCGCCTGCCGGTGACGGTGATCTGTGACATGCTCGGCATGCCGGAAGCCGATCGCGGCCCGTTCCTGGAGGAGAGCACGGTGCGCGGCCGCATTCTGGACCCGGTGGCGCTCAGCCGCGAGGAGCTGGACGACGCCAACCGCGGGTCGCGCGCCTCGTCGGAGTATTTCCGCGGCCTGCTCGCCTACCGCCGGCAGAACCCTGGCGACGACCTGGCGACCGCGCTGGTACAGGCTCGCGAGGCCGACGACTCGCTGAGCGACGACGAGATCGTCTCCAACATCAGCCTGCTGTTCGGCGCCGGGCACGAGACGACGACGAACCTGATCGGCAACGGCATACTGGCGCTGCACCGCAACCCGGCGCAGCTGGCGCGCCTGCGCGAGGACCCTGGCCTGATCCCGAATGCGGTGGAGGAGCTGCTGCGCTACGACAGCCCGGTCCAGCTCACCGGTCGCATCGCCACGCAGGATCACGAGATCATGGGCGAGCGCATCGCCCGCGGCGAGCACGTCATTGCCCTGTTGGGTGCGGCCAACCACGATCCGGCCGCTTATGCGGGCGATCCCGACGTGCTCGATGTCGGCCGGCCGGGCGTGCGTGCCATCAGCTTCGGCGGCGGCCTGCATTTCTGCCTGGGGGCGCAACTCGCTCGCATCGAGGGCGAGATTGCCTTCCGCCGGTTGCTGGAGCGTCTGCCTTCCATGCGTTTGGTTAACCCGGACGACGTTACCTGGAAGCCGACGGTAACGCTGCGGGGGCTGGTGGAACTGCCGGCAGAGTGGTAGATTAACGTCGTTTAGGGCATGCGCCCTAAACCTGGGAGAGCGTCCGCAATGGCCACAGAGCATTTTGACGTCGTGATCATCGGTGCCGGCCTGTCCGGCATAGGCGCCGGCTGCCACATGAAGATGCAGTGCCCGAAGAAGACCTATGTGGTGCTCGAAGGACGCGAGACGATCGGCGGGACGTGGGACCTGTTCCGTTATCCCGGCATACGCTCGGATTCGGACATGTACACGCTGGGCTACGTGTTCCGCCCGTGGACGGAGGCCAAGGCGATCGCCGACGGTCCGTCCATACTGAAATACGTGCGCGAGACGGCCGCGATGTACGGCGTCGACCAGAACATACGCTTCAAGCACAAGGTGATGCAGGCCGACTGGTCGTCCGAGGACGCGCTGTGGACCGTGCAGGCCGAGACCGGCGGCGAGCACGTGACGTTCACCTGCGGCTTCCTGTTCACCTGCAGCGGCTATTACGATTACGCAGGTGGCTACACGCCGGAGTTCGCCGGCCGCGACGACTACAAGGGCCAGGTGATACACCCGCAGTTCTGGCCGGAGGGCCTCGACACTGCGGGCAAGAACGTGGTGGTCATCGGCAGCGGTGCGACCGCCGTCACCCTGGTGCCTGCGATCGCCAAGAACGCCGCCCATGTAACGATGCTGCAGCGTTCGCCCAGCTACGTGGCGTCGCGCCCCGCCGAGGACGCGTTTGCCAACAGGCTGCGGAAATACCTGCCGTCCAAGCTCGCCTACAGCATCATACGCTGGCGCAACGTCAGCCTGCAGCTCTTCCTGTTCAACATGGCCCGCAGCAAGCCAGCCAAGTTCAAGCAGCAGCTTATCGGCCTGGTTTCTAAGGAGCTGGGCGCGGACTACGATGTGGCCACGCACTTCACGCCGAAATACAATCCCTGGGACCAGCGGCTGTGCCTGGTGCCGGATTCGGACCTATTCCAGTCTATCAAGACGGGCAAGGCAACCGTGGTGACGGATACCATCGAGCGCTTCACCGAGACGGGGATCAAGCTCACCTCCGGACAGGAACTGCCGGCCGATATCGTGGTAACAGCGACGGGACTGAAGATGCAGATACTGAGCGGCATGGCGATCAGCGTCGATGGTGCGCGTGTCGATTTCGGCAAGATGATGAGCTACAAAGGCATGATGTATTCGGACGTACCGAACCTCGCCACCGCGTTCGGCTACACCAACGCGTCCTGGACGCTGAAGGCGGACCTCACCTGCTCCTATGTCTGCCGCCTGCTCAACTACATGGACCAGCGCGGCCTCGCAGAGGCGCGGCCGACACGCGACGCGTCTGTGCAGGAGGTGCCGTTCCTGGATTTCTCCTCCGGCTACGTGCAGCGTGCGCTGGCCGAACTGCCGCGTCAGGGCACCACGAAGCCGTGGAAGCTGAACCAGAACTATGCGCTTGATTTAATGGCGTTGAAGTTCGGCAAGCTCGATGACGGCACTATGGTGTTTAAGCGGCGGGCGGCTCGGAAGCAGGCAGCGTAAGAAAGCAAGGCCTTCTTTTCTGAAGAAAAGAAGCAAAAGACTTTTAGTTCCTGTCGGCGAACGCTTCAGCAGCCGCCGACAGGGAGCAAAAGTTTTTTGGTCTTTTTTATCCACAAAAGGACTGCTTGCTTTCTTCTACGGTGCATCCTCCATCAGATAACCATGCACCGCCTGCACCACCACAGACCCCTCGCCTACGCCAGCAGCCACGCGCTTCACCGATCCCGAGCGCACGTCGCCCACCGCATAGATGCCCGGCCTGCTTGTGGCGAATTGCGAAGACAGCGTCTCGCCGGCCTCGTCCTTTCCCGTCAGCACGAAGCCGTTGTCGTCCAGATCCAGGCAGCCGCGCAGCCATTCCGAATTCGGCTCGGCGCCGATCATTACGAATAGGGCGCCGACCGCACGTGTCTCGCTCGCGTCAGTCTTGCGGTTCGTCCAGGTGAGTTCCCGCAGGTAGTCGTCGCCGGACAGGGCCGTCACTTCGGTGTTTGCGTGCAGCGTTATCCTCTCGGAGCGGTCGATACGCTGCAGCAGGTAGTCGCTCATCGTCTCTGCCAATCCGTCGCTGCGCACTAGCATGTGCACATGCGCCACGCTGCGTGACAGGAACACCGCAGCCTGGCCGGCGGAGTTGCCACCACCGACAACCACCACCTCGGAGCCGGCACACAGCGCGGCTTCCACGCCTGTCGCGGCATACTGGATTCCCTGGCCTTCGAAATGCGCGTAGTTCGCCACGTCGAGCTTGCGATAGCGCGCACCGGTGGCAACGATCACGCTGCGGGCACGGAACGCGCTGTCGTCCTCCATGTCGATGCGATACGGCATGGCAGCGCAATCGATGGCGCGCACGGCGCGCGAGACAGCCAGCCTGGCGCCGAACTTCTGCGCCTGCACCTGTGCGCGGCCCGCAAGCGCCTGGCCCGATATACCGGTCGGGAAACCCAGATAGTTTTCGATCTTCGACGAGGTCCCCGCCTGCCCGCCCGGCGCCAGTTTCTCGATCACGATCGTGGCCAGCCCTTCCGATGCGGCATAGACCGCCGCGGCCAGGCCGGATGGTCCTGCGCCGATCACGGCCACGTCGAAGACCGTGTCGTCCTGCACCGTCTCCGTAAGACCGAGCGCGTCGGCAAGCGCCATGATCGTCGGCCGCCGCAGAACGTGATCGTTGGGCGCCACGACGACAGGCAGGTCTTCAGGCGAAATGTGGAAACAGCCGAAGAACTCATCGGCATCGGCATCCGTGTCCGTGTCGAGCAGGCGGTGTGGATAGCCGTTGCGGGTGAGAAACACCGCAAGGGCAAGTGTATGCGCTGCGTGGCCGGAGCCCACGATCACCACGCCGCCTTGCGCATGACGGATGAAGCCGGTGCGCCGCAGGATGAACGCACGCATCATCGTCTCGCCGATATCGGCTTCCGCGCTGACCATCCTGCGGAAATCCGCGCGGCAGACGCGTATGACCTGCGTGTCCTCGGCGGCGCGGCCGCTCACCAGGATCTCGCGGTCGTTGAACAGGTCCAGCTCGCCGGTGAACTGTCCCGCCTCGTGGCGGGTGACGAGGTGTTCGGCATTGTGCTCATCGGTTTCGAAGATCTCGATGGCGCCGCTAATCACCAGAAAGAAATCGACGCCGCGCTGGCCACGTTCGAACACCAGTGTATTCACGGGCAGCGTCTCTTCCGCACCGTAGAAGCGGACGCGATCGACGATATCCTGCGTGAGGTGCGGGTAGATCTGGGCTTCGCGTGCGTAGGGGTCGGTTGCTTCCAGGTCTGACATCGGAAACTCCAGGAACTTTGTTGATCTCGCGTAGGTCTGGCAACACTTTGGCAGGGGGGCTGTTCGTGCGTGCCCTAGGGGTCTATAGGCTGATGCTTCAACAGGAGTGCGTATCTATGGCTATCGGGACGGTAAAGTGGTTCAACCCGGACAAGGGGTTCGGATTCATCTCCCCGCAAGACGGCGGCAAGGATGTTTTTCTGCACATCACGGCGGTGCAGGCAGCCGGGCTGACGACGGTGAAGGACGGGCAGAAGGTCAGCTTCGAAGTGGTCAGCGAGCGCGGCAAGCTGGCGGCGTCGGCCCTGAAGCTGGCGTAACAACATTTCTCAGGGCGCTTTCGGGGAAACCCGGAGCGTCCACCATTGCCGGGCTCCTATGCCACAATATGCCGGATCTTCCTTGGTCTGGCGTGCTGAGCCGCTGAACAGCTGGGTTTTGCGCCTGTAGTTTTCTTGCCGTAATTGTCTCGGTGATTGCGGAAAATGAGGTGGCTGCGCTACTCCAGGCTGCAACTCAGCCTTTGGATTCTTGCGCATGCGCATTTGTGTCATAACAACAGCCCTCTGCACTGGTTTGGCTGGCTGCGTTGCGGCACCACCACCCGCTCCACCGCCAGCCGCTGTTCATCCCCCGCAAGTGGAAGCAGTGCCGCCCCCGCCGGCACCGCGCGTCGTGTTGCAGCCGGGCGGCTGGCATTTGAAGGACGGCAGTTACGTGTGGGTGCCCGCGCATAAGGTGCTACGTGTAGCCGCGCACCACCATTGGATACGCGCACATCGAAACCAGGCAGGCGTGTGGGTGGCTGGGCACTGGATCTAGTCCTGGCTGGCCTATCGGGTCTGCAAGGCTTCATACACGCTCTCCACGGTGATGGAGTCCATCCCGGCGCGTGCGCCCCCGGGCGGGATGATGGGATCGATCAGCCTGCTGTGGCTGAGTGGGCCCGAGGCACCGAACAGGCCAAAGGCGCGTCTGCCGCAAGCGGCCCGCAGGTTCATCAGCCCGCTGTCATTGCCGAGAAAGACGTCCACCTCTGCAAGCAGGGCCACGATGTCTGGCAACGGCCAGCCGATTACCGCTTGCATGCTGCCGGGGCCGGTCTCCTGCAAGATGCCGTTCACAAGCTCCGCCTCTTGGGCACCGCCTAGCACCAGGACCGTGCCCTTGTCCGCCTGCATCTGCAACGCGGCCAGGGCAGCAAACCGCCTGGCGTCCCATTGCCGCTTGCTGCCATGCGCGCCGACGCCCAGGGCCAGGAACGGACGCGGCAGATGCCGCAGGCGCGCCAGAACGCGCTGCCGGGCGGCCTCGTCTATCCTGACTGACGGTTCAGGCAGGTCTGCGAAGCCGAGTGCCGCCGCATAGGCGCGGGCCTGGTCAAACGCCTCGCCAAAGCGGACACCCTGATCGAGAAACGGACCCCTGTTCAGCCACACACGCTGGGCGGCGGTGTAGCCGTAACCATACCGGTGCCGTAAGCCGGCCAGGCGCGTGGCGGCAGCCAGCGACGCGCCGTGATGCAGCAGCACGCAGCTATCGGCACCGGTATTTCTGAGCGTGGAGACGAGACGCGGGAAGCCGAGCGGGCCATCGTGATACCCCCTGCCCTGACGCGGGTTGCGGTCGAACCAGACGATCCTTGCGATGTCCGGATCGTCTGCCAGGAGCGCGTCTGCCTGGGTGCTTGGCTTGGTGACGAGGGTGACGGGGCCATGCTGCTTCGCGAGTGCGCGTATTATGGGAAGATGCCAGATCAGGTCGCCCAGGCCGGGGCGGGGCTGGAAGACTAGCAAGAAAGGAAGGCCTTCTTTTTTGAAAAAAAGAAGCAAAAAACTTTTAACTCCGCTGTCGCGGATCTTTCCGGATACTCGCCGACAGGGAGCAAAAGATTTTTGCTTCTTTTCTTCAAAAAAGAAGGCCTTACTTACTTGCCTTCATACCCGTCGGCATGCGCCTGCCGCCAAGCCAGAGCATGCGTGACGATCGTCGGCAACGCATCGAACTGCGGCGCCCAGCCCGTCTCCCGCCGCAACAGGTCCGACCCCGCCACCAGCACCGCCGGATCGCCGGCACGCCGGTCCGTCACCCGAACCGGCACGGCGCGGCCGCTCACCTGCTCCACTGTGCGTATCACGTCCATCACCGAATGGCCGGCGCCGTTGCCGAGATTGTAGGTCACGGAGCGATGGTCCAGCGCGGCCAGCGCGCGCAAATGGGCCTGCGCCAGGTCGGTCACGTGAATGTAGTCGCGTATGCAGGTGCCGTCCGGCGTGGGGTAGTCCTGGCCGAAGACGGCGATCTCCGGCCGGCGGCCGAGGGCCGCATCGATGACGAGCGGGATCAGGTGGGTCTCCGGATTGTGGTCTTCGCCGAGACGGCCCTGCGGGTCTGCGCCGGCGGCGTTGAAGTATCGCAGGCAGGCGGAGCGCATTGCGTGTATGCGGTCCGCCCAGAACAGCGTGCGCTCCAGCATCAGCTTGCTCTCGCCGTAGGGCGAGCCGGGGTCGATGTGCTCGGCCTCGTCGATTGGTATGCGTTGCGGGTTGCCGAACAGGTTTGCGGTCGAAGACAGCACGAACTTGGTGACGCCGTGGCGGACGCAGGAATCGATCAGGCCGATGCCCAGGCCGGCATTCTCGGCGAGGTAGAAGAACGGGCGCTGCATGCTCTCGCCGACCAGCGAGAGGGCGGCGAAGTGGAACACCGCGTCCCAGGGACCGTCTGCGAGGGTGCGGTCCAGGGTTGCGCGGTCGGCAAGGTCGGCTTGGATCAGGGTGGCGGGCGGCAGGACGGCTTCGCGGTGGCCCTGGCGGAGGTTGTCGTAGACAGTGACGTGGTGCCCGCCGTCAAGCAAGGCGAGCACGAGGTGGCTGCCGACATAGCCGGCGCCGCCGGTGACCAGATAGCGTCCCATTCCACTTCGCTCCTACGCGGCAGCATGACGTTTCAAAGATACACGCGTTTCCTCGTTGCGCCCGAAAGGCGGGCGCGCGAGTCTGCCGATCGTGCAAACGTCCGGGAGGATGCCCGTGTTGGTGGCGGTGGCGGTGGCGGAATCGTGTGTGTCGCGATGAATGCACAGCAAGTAACGATCGAGTATTCTCCCGCTTGAGACGTCAACACGCAGAAGAAGCCGGACGATACTGCGGCCTGCGCGGCAAGCGAGTGGCGTCAGGGCGTGAAGCTGAAAACCGTCTCAGCCTGCATGTTTCCTTTGCCACTGATTGCAGTCCCGTAAAAGACGCCGTTCGCGTATGTCAGGAGATTAGGGCTTGCAGTTACCGGACCCATCGAAAACGTGTACAGGTCGGATTTCGCGCCTGAGAGCAGCTTGATCTCGAAGATCGTGCCGGTGCCGTCATGGCCAGGCGTCGTACCATATAGCCCGCCCGGCGCTGTTATCAGCTCGGAGGGAAAAGCTGATGCCGTATTACCCGGGAAAGTATGAAGGATGCGCAAGCTGTCTGCCGACGTGTCGAACTCGACGACCTGCGACTGGTCCAATATCGCGTAGAGCAGGTTAGTGCCGTTGCTCGCCTGCAGGTTGAACGCCTGATCGGTTCCCGTTCCGCTGAACACGTGCACGATCGTCTGCTGCTGGGTCGCACTATCCACGCTATAGAGACACGACAGACCGCCGACTGCCGCGTCACCAAAGGCAACACCGTAGAGCAGAGAGCCTGATGCAACCAGTCCCCCCGAGGCGGTATAATCCTGTCCATTCAGAAGTGGCGCCGTCGTCGCTGTCTTGGTCGTAAGGTTGAAAGCGTACAGCAGCTTGGCCCCGACATCATACACGCCATCATCGACATATGCAGGTTGCCACAGACTGTGGTTATAATTCTGAGGCACGTGCAGGAGAGTCTGGACTTGGTCCAGTGACGGTATCGCTTTGTAAAGCGTTCCGTGTCCGACGCCTGTGGGTGTTCCGGCGGTAACGGTCGAGCCAAATACGTGGCTGTCGCCGACAACAAGGCCAGACGGAAAAGCACCATCCTGCTTTGCGGTAAAGGTGTGAATGATTGTGACGTTATCTGTCGCGGGGTCCACCTGCAGCAATGTGCCGAAGCCCTTCGCACCGCCTTCCTCATTGGCGATATACAGTTCACCGTCCAGAACTTTTAGTCCGCTGGAATAGCCGCCTTCAACCGCGTAATCGCCCGCATTCTGCGCGTGCAGCACCGTGAAGGTTCCGGCCAGGCTTGGGTCTGCGGCGAACACGGTGGATATCGCCAAGGCTGCCCCGAGCCACACAGTCCTCATTCGGTTTTCCATGTTCTCTACCGCCCCTTTTGTCGTCTCTGCAGTATAGCCTCAGAAATGGTCGGATCTGCAAGGCCACACTGCCCCGAGACGGCGGAGGACCGCGGCCGCGGTCCTTACCCGCCGATGACGACCTTGCCGTCCCTGAGCGTCACTACACGGTCCATGCGCCCGGCCAGTTCCGCATTATGCGTGGCGATCAGCGCCGCCACGCCCTGTTCGCGAACGATCCGAAGTAGTTCGGTGAAAACCACATCGGCCGTGCCGGAATCGAGGTTGCCGGTCGGCTCGTCGGCGAGGAGCACGGCGGGCCGGTTGGCCAAAGCGCGTGCTATCGCAACACGCTGCTGCTCGCCGCCGGAGAGCTTGCCTGGCAGTTGCGCTTCGCGGGAAGCCAGGCCGAAGGCGGACAGCAGCGCGTGCGCGCGTGCGCGCGCTGCGCGCTTTGGCGTGCCGCCGATCATCTGCGGCAGAATGACGTTCTCCAAGGCGGAGAACTCGGCGAGCAGATGGTGGAATTGATAGACGAAACCGATGCGGTCGCGCCTGACCTGCGTGCGCGCGGTATCGCTGAGGCTACCGGCATCTAGGCCGTCCACGAAGACGGCGCCGGTATCGGGCCGTTCGAGCAGGCCAGCGAGATGCAGCAAGGTGGATTTGCCAGCGCCAGAAGGGGCGACGAGTGCCACAATCTCACCGCCGTGCAGCGTGAGGCTGGCGCCGCGCAGGATCGGCAGGTCGCCGGCGCCGCTCTTGTAGGTGCGCCCGACCGCACGCAGTTCGAGCGGGTCACTCATGGCGCAAAGCTTCGACCGGATCTGTCCTGGCCGCGCGCCAGCTTGGATAGAGCGTGGCCAGCAAGGACAGGATAAGCGCCATCATCACAACCTGGGTGACGGTGACGACGTCCAGTTTCGCCGGCAGATGCTCGAGGTAATACACGGTGGGGTCGAACAGCGTGGTGCCGGTGAGGCTTTGCAATGCCTGGCGTATGCGCTCGATGTTCAGGCAGAACACCACGCCGATGACCGTGCCCACGATCGTGCCGGTGATACCGACAAAGGCGCCGCACATCAGGAAGATGCGCATGATGGCACCGCGGCCGGCGCCGAGCGTGCGCAGCACGGCGATGTCGCGCGTCTTGTCCTTCACCATCATGATGAGCGAGGAGACGACGTTGAACGCGGCCACGATGATTATCAGCGTCAGGATAAGGAACATCACGTTCTGCTCCACCGTGACGGCGGCGAAGAAGCTGTCATTGCTCTGCGTCCAGTCGAAGATGCGCAGGCCCTGGCCTTGCAGCGCATCGCGCACCTCGCGCGTTACCTCCGAGACATGCTGCGGATCGCGCACCATCACCTCGATCTGCGTCACCGCGTCGGGTTTCTGAAAGT
Organism: uncultured Acetobacteraceae bacterium; assembly: GCA_964242035.1. Lineage (GTDB taxonomy): Bacteria > Pseudomonadota > Alphaproteobacteria > Acetobacterales > Acetobacteraceae > BOG-908. Next base: position 10,270 of record CAXTCL010000081.1, read on the forward strand.
ATATCTGTGCCGCCTGCAACGGCAGGAAGGTGTAGGTGCTGTCATATTCGTTCATGCCTGCCTGGAAGATGGCCACCACGCGATAAGCGCGTACGCGCGGCACGGTGCCGAACGCGGTCACGGCACCATCTGGCGAGACGAGCGTGATCTTCGCGCCGATGTCGAGTCCGAAGCGGTCTGCCAGCGCCTGGCCCACGGCGATAGCGTTGTCGCCGTGGAAGTCGTCAAGCGAGCCAGCGCGTATGTTGCCAGCTATGGACGGCAGTTTCCGCAGATCGGCTTGCGTGATGCCACGCGCGATGCCGCCGGAATTCTGGCTGCGGCCGGTCAGCAGGACCTGGCCCTCGATCACCGGCGTGGCGGAGACCACGCCAGGCAGCGCCGCGATCTTGGCCGCCAGCGGATCGTAATCGGTGATTCCGGCCGGCGTGCTTCCGTAGATGTCCAGATGGCCTTGTAGGCCGAGTATGCGGCCGAGCAGGTCGTCCTTGAAGCCTGACATCACCGCCATGACGATGATCAGCGTGGCCACGCCGAGGGCGATGCCAATCAGCGAGAAGATGGCGATGACGGAGACGAAACGCTCGCCGCGCCGTGCGCGCAGGTAGCGGCCGGCGATCGCGCGTTCGAAGGCGCCGAACATCCTAGAGCACGCGCGCGAGCGCGTCCTCTAGCGCCAGTTCCTCGCGCGCGCCGGTGGCGCGGTTCTTCAGCTCCACGCGGCCGGCGGCGGCGCTGCGCGGGCCCACGATGATCTGCCACGGGTGGCCCATCAGGTCAGCGTCCGCGAACTTGGCCCCAGCACGCTCGTCGCGGTCGTCCAGCAACGCGCGTCCGCCGAACTTTCCATACGCCTCCTGGCAGATTGCGTCGCAGGCGGTGTCCCCGACACGCAAATTCAGGATGCAGACGGGAAACGGCGCCACGCTCGCCGGCCAGATGATGCCGGCCGCGTCGTGCGACGCCTCGATAATCGCGCCGACCAGGCGCGAGACGCCGATGCCGTAGCTGCCCATTTCCGGCACGATGGTGCCGCCATTCGGACCGGCCACGGAGAACTTCAAAGGATCGCTGTATTTGTGACCGAAATAGAAGATCTGGCCTACCTCTATGCCGCGCCCTTCCCGCTTTCGCGATGGATCCACCTCCGCCCAGCGCGCCACATCGTGCTTCTCTTCCGTGGCCGCATAGTACGAGTTTATCAGTTCGTGGAACGCCGCCAGATCGGCCGGCTTGTCATACGAGAAGTCCGACTTCAAATAGTCGAGCTGTTCAAGTGTCGCGTCATAGAACACCTGGCTCTCGCCGGTCGGCGCCAGCACGATGAACTCGTGGCTGAGGTCGCCGCCGATCGGCCCGGTATCGGCCAGCATCGGAATCGCGCGCACACCAAGCCGCTGGAACGTCCGCATGTAAGCCAGCATCATGCGGCGATACGTGTTGACCGCACCTTCGTAGTCCAGGTCGAAGGAATACGCGTCCTTCATCAGGAACTCGCGGCCGCGCATCACGCCGAAACGCGGACGCATCTCGTCGCGGAACTTCCATTGTATGTGATACAAAGTCTGCGGCAGCTCGCGGTAAGATTTAATTGCGTTGCGTGCAAGGTCGGTGACCATCTCCTCGTTCGTCGGCCCGTACAGCAGGTCGCGCTCGTGGCGGTCGCGTATGCGCAGCATCTCCGGGCCATACGCGTCGTAGCGGCCGCTCTCGCGCCACAGATCGGCGGTCTGCAGCGTCGGCATCAGGATTTCCTGCGCGCCGGCGGCATCCTGTTCCTCGCGGACAATGCGTTCGATGTTTCGCAGCACGCGCAGGCCGGCGGGTAGCCACGCGTAGATGCCGGACGCGGTCTGGCGTATCAGGCCGGCACGCAGCATCAGGCGGTGCGAGGCGATCTGCGCTTCCGCTGGCGTTTCCTTCAGGGTGGGCACGAAACTGTGGGAGAGCCGCATTGCGCGTCCTAGAGCCGGTCGAGCGCGGTGTGTAGCCTGGGTGGATACAGGAAGGAAGGAAGGCCTTCTTTTTTCAGAAAAGGACTGCTTGCTTTCTTTCTCGCCTCGACGAGTCAGCAACTATGCTGCGTCGCAGCACGATTTGGCGCAAGAAATTGCGCGCAAAGTGTTAATAGTTGGTGACGCGGTGTTTATGTCCTGCTACCAAAAAAACGGCCCCGCACACCGGCGGCGGCAGGGCCAAGTTTAGGGAGGAAACGCCAGTCACACGACAGGAGGAGGAAAACTCCTCGTCCTGTCGGTGATTATTCCAGCCCCTCTTCCGCCGCGTCCACATAAATCGATCGCCAAAGACGAGAATAATTCGCGTGCGGGACACGCTATGCGCGTATTCTAGGCATTAGCCAGGCTTGGCTGTATAATCGTCAGGCATCTTTAGGATGCCGTGCCGGAAACTGAGCCAGTCGCTCTCGATCAGCCCGACCACCACGAGCCAGATCACAAACGACATCGCGGTGGTGATCAGCACCTTGCGGCCGATGCGTGCCTGGGACGGCGCGCCGCGCCAGCCAGTGGCTTGGTCGGCCTCGGCCACCGGCTTCGTGCCGAGCGGCAGGACGGCGAACAGCGCCGTCCACCAGATCAGCACGTAGACGACGAATGCGGTGAACCAGTTCACGTCATACGCGCAGCAAGTGGACGTCCACCATCGGCTTCTTGCCCAGTTTGCGCCCGACGATCTTGCGCAATGCCGCGCGCGCGGCATCCTGCAGCGCGCTGTCGTCGCGGCGGAGCGGCGCCGGCAGGTCGGCCACCGCGGCGCCGAAATCGCGGCTCAGCCGCTCGGTCTCCGGATCTTCCGGCTCAAACAGGCCGGGCGCGGTCACGCGCGCCTTCCCCATCACCCGTCCGGTTGCATCCACCGCCAGGCTGCCCACCACCACGCCGTTGAACAGCATGCGCCGGCGCGCGGCCATCACCCCGCCCTGCAGCGGCACCACGCGGTTACCGTCCAGCGCGAGGCGACCCACGGGCGCCGAGTCGGTAACCGCCGGCTTGCCAGGATAGAGCGAGAGTATGTCGCCGTTCTCGAGCATCAGCGGCGTGGCACCCAGCTCCTGCGCCAGCGAGGCGTGCGCGGTCAGATGCCGCCATTCGCCATGCACGGGCACGCTATATTGCGGGCGCACCAGGCGATACAGGCGGCGCAGCTCGTCACGCGCCGGATGGCCGCTGACATGGACCATGTGGTCGTCATCGGTCATCACGCGCACGCCGCGGCGGACCAGATTGTCCTGCACCGCGCCTATCGCCTTTTCGTTGCCCGGGATCATGCGGCTGGAGAAGATGACCGTGTCACCTTCGCCAAGTGCGATGCTCGGATGCGTGTCCGCCGCCACGCGTGCCAGCGCGCTGCGTGCTTCGCCCTGGCTGCCAGTGATCAGGATCAGCAGGTTGTTGTCCGGGACGTCGTTGGCGCCGTCCTCGGAGACGAATTGCGGTATGGTGCTGAGATAGCCCGACTCGCGCGCCGCGGTCTCCAGGTTGCGCAGGGAGCGGCCGACCAGGGCCACGCTGCGACCGGCGTCACGCGCCGCAATCGCCACGCTCTCCACGCGTGCCACGTTGCTTGCGAAACAGGTGACAGCGATGCGGCCCTCGATGGACTTGATCAGCGTGGCGAGCGAGCGGCGCACGTCGCCTTCTGACCCGGAATGGCCTTCCACCAGCGCGTTGGTGCTGTCGCACACCATCGCCAGCACGCCCTCGTCGCCCAACGCGGAGAACGCCGCCTCGTCTGTCGGGGGCCCGACCAGTGGATGCGGGTCCAGCTTCCAGTCGCCGGTGTGCACGATGGTGCCGTAAGGCGTGCGTATCGCCAGCCCCTGGGCTTCCGGCGTTGAATGCGCCACGCGGAGGAACTGCAGCTTGAACGGGCCCAGCTCGAAGGAGCCGCCAGGCGGGATCACGTGTATCTTCACCTCGTTGACGAGGTGCGCCTCGGTCAGCTTGCGTCGCAGCACCGCGGCGGTGAACGGCGTGGCATAGACCGGACAGCGTAGCTGGCGCCACAAATGGGCCACCGCGCCCACGTGGTCCTCATGCGCATGGGTGATCACCAGGGCCAGCAGCTTGTCCCGCCGCTCGGCGATGAAGGCAGGGTCCGGCATGATCACGTCGGCCTCTGGCAGCTCGTTGCCGCCGAAGCCGATGCCGCAATCTATGGCCAGCCACTGGCCATCGCAGCGGTAGAGGTTGAGGTTCATGCCAATCTCGCCCGTCCCGCCCAAGGGCAGGAAGGCCAGGTCACCGGTTGTTGCGTCCATTAATCGCCTTCGATCGTTCTAGTTCTGTTCAAGTCAAAAGATGCACGTGGTAATCTGGGGGCGGGGTTGCGCTCGGCCAACAGGCGGAGCCCGTCCAACGTCAGGTCCGGGTCGATCCGGTCGAATATCTCGGTGCCTTCGGAGAACAGCGGGGCCAGTCCGCCCGTCGCCACGATCTTCGCCGGCTTGTCTATCTCGCGTCGCATGCGGGCGACGAGGCCTTCGATCAGGCCAACATAGCCCCAGTATATACCCGATTGCATCGCAGAGACAGTGCCCGTGCCGATCACCGCCTGCGGCCGGCCGATGCCTATGCGCGGCAGGCGGGCGGCGGCCTGGTGCAGCGCCTCGATGGAGAGGTTTATGCCGGGGGCGATGGCGCCGCCGAGATAGGCGCCGTCCTCCCCCACCACATCGAACGTGGTGGCCGTGCCGAAATCGATCACGATCAGCGACTGCTGGAAGTGCCGGTAGGCGGCCAGCGCGTTCAGCAGACGGTCCGCACCCACGTCCTCGGGGTTGTCCACCCGTATATCGAACCCCCAATCCAGCCTGGCGCGCGCCACCAGCGGTTCCACCAGGAACCATTCGCGGCACAGGCGGCGCAGGTGGTACAGCGCGGCGGGGACCACGGTGCCGATGACGGCGCCGCTGACAAGGTCGGATGTGAGACGGCTATGGGTGAGCAACGTGAGCAGCCAGACGGCGTATTCGTCGCTGGTGCGCTGCGGTTCGGTGGCAATGCGCCAGATGCCGGCGTAGCGGCGGCCGTCGTGTACGGCGAAGACGACGTTTGTGTTGCCGGCGTCGATGACTAGGAGCATGGGGGATTAGCAAGCAAGCAAGAGTTCTTTTTTGAAAAAAAGAACCAAAAAACTTTTGTTCCCCCGCCTGCACCAATGTTCGCGCTGAGTCTGCCAGTATGCGCGTTGGCAGAAATGATACCCGCTCTCATGCAGACGCCAGGAGCAAAAGTTTTTTGCTTCTTTTTTTCAAAAAAGAAGGCCTTGCTTCC
>CAXTCL010000082.1:0-15489 GCA_964242035.1 uncultured Acetobacteraceae bacterium
TCATCTCGTCCTCTCGTCTCCGAGCCAGAAGAAAAGTGCGGCGATGTAGGTTCAGTCTCCGCCGCAAGCGGTCATAGCTCCCCTAAGGCCTACCCAAGAGGCACATCGGCGTGAGACGCCCTGAACGTCTCAACTGGGCGGTTATCGAGGGCTTGAGACGGCGCGGAACCAAGGTCTACGCTTATACGGAATAGTTTCCATCTGGATCATAGCGGTGCTGGTGGTCGTTGAACTCCTGCACAAGGAGGGATGGCGGCAGCTCCGGCAAGTTGACACACAACGGCAGGCCTGCTGGATGGCGAAACGATCGGATCACGCGCAAGGGCCTGGATATTTGCGACGCCGGTCATGGAGAGCGCCACTTGGCAGATCCTGAGGAGCATCGCTCCGAGCGGCTGAAACAGCAGGTGATCCTGGCCGAGTTCGGCGAACTCGCGCTGAAGTCCGAAGACCTCGACGAGATACTGACCGAGGCCTGCCGCCTTATCGGGGAGGCGTTGGGCACCGACCTGGCGAAGGTCGTCGAGCTGCAGGAGGACGGCCGCACGCTCCTGGTCCGCGCCGGCGTCGGCTGGAAGCCCGGCATCGTGGGGCAGACCAGGATCGACGCGGCCCAGGACACCTCCGAGGCGCACGCGCTGAAGACAAGCAAGCCGATGGTCTCTCCCGACATCGGGTTGGAGACCCGGTTCACCTACCCGCCGTTCCTGACGGACAACGGCGTCAAGGCGGTGGCCAACGTCGTGATCATCGGCGGGAGGGGCAGGCCGCCGTTTGGCATCCTGCAGATCGACAGCCGCTCCCCGCGCGAGTTCACCGAGGCCGACACGGTGTTCCTGCAAGGTTACGCCAACTTGCTGGCGGCGGCGGTGGACCGGCTGCGCGCCGTCGAGGAGGTGCGACGGGAGGAGGCGCGGCTGCGGCTGGCGCTTGAAGCCACGGTCGCCCAGCGCACGGGCGAGCTGGTCCGGGCCAACGAGCTGCTCGAGGAGTTCGCGTCCAGCATCAGCCACGACCTGCGCGCGCCGTTGCGCGGGATGGAGGGCTTCGCCCGCATCCTACTCGACGACTACGGCCCTGGCCTGGGGCCGACGGGGCAGGGCCACGCACGCAGGATCGTGGCCGCCGCCCAGCGCATGGAAAGCCTCATCGCCGACTTGCTCACCTACAGCCGCCTCCAGCGCACCCCCGTGAAGCTGCGCCAGCTGAATCCCACCCCAATCGCCAGGGCAGCCGCGGACGACGCCAGGGCCGGGGCATCGGGCTCCGACGAGATCGCGATCACCGTGGACCGACTGCCATCCGTCCAAGCCCATCCGGTGGTGCTGGGCCAAGCGCTCGCCAACCTGCTCACAAACGCCGTCAAGTTCCGCAAGCCCGACGGGCCGGTCCACGTCCACGTCAGAGCGACCCGTGCGGGCGACCGCGTAAGGCTCTGGGTCGAGGATGACGGCATCGGCATCGCGCCCGAGGACGCCGAGAGGATATTCGTCGCGTTCGAGCGCCTGCATGGCCAGGAGGCCTATCCGGGCACCGGCGTCGGCCTCGCTATCGTCAAGCTAGCTGTGGCCCGCATGGGCGGAGTGTGCGGCGTCGAAACCGCCGAGGGCCAGGGCTCGCGCTTCTGGCTCGAGCTGGCGGCAGGACCGCCGGTGGAGGGCTGATGGACGCGCACTCCCTCATACTGATCGTCGAGGACAACGCCGATGACGTCGAGCTCATCCGCTACGCATTCACCAAGGCCGGCATCGGCAACCCGATCGCCGCGGTCGAGGACGGCGCCCAGGCCATTGCCTACGTGCAAGGAAAGGGGGCGTATGCCGACCGCACGAATCATCCCTGTCCCGGGCTCGTGCTGCTCGACCTCAAGCTGCCGCGGCGGTCCGGCTTCGAGGTGCTGGAGGCGATCCGCCGCGACGAGGCGATGCGCCAGACACCGGTCGTGGTACTGACATCCTCCACGCAGGATTCCGACATCAGGCGGGCCTATGAAGCCGGGGCGAACTCCTACCTCGTGAAGCCGGTCAGCCGCGACAGGTTGCTGGAGATGGTGAAGAACTTGAAGGCTTACTGGATCGACCTCAACCAGACCTCCCCGCAGTGAGCGGGCGCATGCGCGTGCTGATCATCGACGACGTGCCCGACGACCGCCAGCTCGTCAGGCATGAGGTGGAGGTCCTCTACCCGGACGCCACGATCTTGGAGCTGGCGACACTGGCCGACCTCGACGCGGCGCTTTCGGGCGGCCCGGTGGACCTGGCGGTCACCGACCTGGCGCTCCGCTGGGGCTCCGGGCGCGAGGTCTTCGAACGGATCAAGCGGGAGCGACCCGACTGCCCGATCGTCATGTTCACCGGCTCGGGTGACGAGACCACAGCCGTCGATCTGATGAAGGCCGGCTTGGACGACTACGTCGTGAAGTCAGCCAAGCACCTGCCGCGCCTGCGCGCGTCGCTTAAGGGCGTGGTGGAGGCGGCCCGCACCCGCAGCGCGCTCACGGAGCGCGAGGCGCAGCTGATGCTGGCACTCGCCCACAAGAGCATCGTCGTGCGCGAGCTGCATCATCGGGTGAGGAACAACCTGCAGACTATCACCAGCCTCCTCCAGCTGAGGGCTAGGGCCATCGGCGGCGAGGTGGCGGCGCAACTCGATGAGCTCTCCGGCCGCATGCGGGCGCTGTCGGCCGTGCAGCTGCGCATCTACGAGACCGAGCAGTATGACCGCGTCGACTTCCGGGCGGTGCTGTCGGACATGGCGGAGAGCCTGGCCGCCATCTACGCGGACGGGAACGTGACCCTGGCGCCCGATTTCGACGAGCCGCTCGACCTGGACACGGCGAGGGCTATGCCGCTGGCGCTGCTCTGCTACGAGGTTATCCTGAACGCGTTCAAGCACGCCTGGCCGGACCGGCGGCCAGGGCTGCTCACCGTGTCGCTTCGAACGACGGGCAAAGCTCCGGAAATTCGCATCGCGGATGACGGCGTGGGCTTCATGGGAGCCCGAGTGGTCAAGGGCCTGGGCACCCGGCTCACCGCCGCGCTGGCCAGCGAAGCACAGGTCAGCATGGAAGTATTATCGCGTCCCGGCGAAGGGGCAACCGTCACCCTGGTCCTTTCTTAGGGTTATCGAACGAGGCCCTCCTCGGGACGGGAAAACGTCTAATGTCAGGGAATTTGAGAAGGGTGGTCCTCGTCGTCGAGGACGAGGCGCTCATCCGGATGCTGCTAGCCGACTGCCTGGAGGATTCAGGCTACCTCGTCCGTGAAGCTGGGACGGCGGACGACGCCATCGCGCTGCTCCGCCTGGAGGGCGCGGTCGACGCGGTCGTGACGGACGTGCGCATGCCGGGAACGACAGACGGCATCGGGCTCGCGGCCTGGCTGCGCGAGAACATGGAAGCGGTCCCTGTCGTGGTCACGTCCGGCAACGTGACCGAACACCAGGCCAAGGCCGCCAACCCGAACGCCTTGATCATGACGAAGCCCTACTCCCCGGAGCACTTGGTCACGCTCCTGGGCAGCCTCGTGGGCAGGCCGACACCCTGACCGACGTCCAGGCAGTGTCCTCGCTAGCCGCCAACCGGCTGCGCCGCTGTCAGTGACGGGCCACGTCTCGTCCGCTTTTTTTCTTTTTTACGTTCTACTGCTTACCTGTGCCTTGCCGGCGCTCCAGCCCCTTCCCGACCTCGTTCCTTTTGCCGCAGTGCTCGCCGAGCGGTAGGCCAGGCAGGCGGTGGCCAGCAGTATTCGGATGATTACGGGAGGAAGAAAGCAAGTAGTCCTTTTTTGAAAAAAAGGACCAAAAAACTTTTACTTACCCGCATTTGCAGCAGGCGGGTGCTTCTTGAAGCAGCGCGGCTGTGGACGCAGCGGGGGGACAAAAGTTTTTTGCTTCTTTTTCTCAAAAAAGAAGGCCTTCCTTCCTCCGGCCTTTGACGTGCAACGATGCACCCTTACATGTTGCCCGGCTGCCTGAAGGACCCCTGCCCGATGACACATTACGCCCCAGAGGGCTCCGTCGCCGTCTCCCCTGCCCCGCCGGCGCAGGACCTGCCGACCTGGAACCTGGCCGACCTGTACGAGGCGCCGGACAGCGCGCAGATAACCAAGGACCTGGACGAGGCGGAGCGGCGGGCGCTGGCGTTCTCGGACGAGTTTGCCGGGCGGCTGGCTGGCCTGGGCGGGCGGGAGCTGGCCGGGGCGATGGAGGTGTTCCAGGCGGTCGATGAGACGCTGGGACGGGTGATGAGCTACGCGCAGTTGCTGTTCAGCGCGGACAGCACGAATGCGGCGGCGGGGCAGTTCTACCAGTCGATGATGGAGCGGTGCACGGCGATCAGCGCGCATGTGCTGTTCTTCCGGCTGGAGCTGAACAAGATCGAGGACGGGGTGCTGGAGGCGAAGCTGGCCGACCCGGCGTTTGCGAAGTGGCGGCCGTATCTGCGGGATTTGCGGGTTTGGCGTAAGCACCAATTGAGCGACGAGCTCGAGCGGTTCGTGCATGACCGGGAGGTGACGGGGCGCAGCGCCTGGAGCCGGCTGTTCGACGAGACCGTGGCGGGAATGCGGGTGCCGTTCGGCGGCGAGCAGCTTACGGTCAATGCCGTGCTGAACAAATTGTCCGATCCGGACAGGGGAGTTCGGCAGGAAGCGGCCGCGGCGATCGGGCGAGCGTTCGAGGAGCGGGGCAAGCTGTTTTCACTGATCACGAATACTTTGGCAAAGGACAAGGAGATTGTCGATACGTGGCGGCAGTTGCCGCGGCCGGGCAGCGATCGGAACCTCTCCAATGTGGTCGAGGATGAGGTGGTCGATGCGCTGGTGACGGCGGTAGTGGGGGATTTCCCGCGGTTGTCGCATCGGTATTACGCGCTGAAGGCGAAGTGGCTGGGGTTGGAAAAGCTGCAGCATTGGGATCGCAATGCGCCGTTGCCCGGGGATGACGACAGGCGGATCGCCTGGGGCGAGGCGGAGGCGACGGTTCTGGGCGCTTACGGGCAGTTCGATCCTGAGCTTTCGGCTGTGGGGAAGCGGTTTTTCGACAACAACTGGATCGATGCGGCGCTGCGGGACGGGAAATCCGGCGGGGCGTTTGCGCATCCGACTGTGCCCAGCGTGCATCCTTACATCCTGATGAATTTCCATGGGCGCACACGGGATGTGATGACGCTGGCACATGAGCTGGGGCATGGGGTGCACCAGGTGCTGGCGGGCGAGCAGGGCTACCTGATGAGCGGCACGCCGCTTACCTTGGCTGAGACGGCCAGCGTGTTTGGTGAGATGCTGACGTTTCGCGCGCTGCTGGATGCGGAGACCAATCCGGCGCGCCGGCGGCTTATGCTGGCCGGCAAGGTAGAGGACATGCTGAACACGGTGGTGCGCCAGATCGCGTTCTACCGGTTCGAGACGCTGCTGCATGACGAGCGGCGGTCCGGCGAGTTGCTGCCTGAGCGGATCGGCGAGATATGGCTGCAGGTGCAGACGGAGAGCCTGGGGCCGGTGTTCGAGTTCACGCCGGAATACAGCGTGTTCTGGGCTTACGTGCCGCATTTTGTGCACTCGCCGTTCTATGTTTATGCGTACGCGTTCGGCGATTGCCTGGTGAATGCGCTGTACGACGTGTTCCAGTCTGGACATCCCGGGTTCCAGGCCAAGTATCGGGAGATGCTTCGCGCGGGAGGGACCAAGGTGCACAAGGATCTGTTGGCGCCGTTTGGCTTGGATGCGTCCGACCCGGCGTTTTGGCGTCGTGGGCTGGATGTGATCTCCGGCTTCATCGATGAGTTGGAAGCGGGCGAGGATGTCTGAGCCGCACGCGCCGCCAGGGGGCGTCGGCAACCCTAATCTTTTTGGTGAGATAAAGCGGTTTGCCCGCACGTCCGGCGCGGTGGGCGGGATTGCGGCGCGGCTGGCCGGGCAGCGCGTGTTTGGCATGAAGACGGGCGGGGCGGCGCATGCGGAGGATCTGAAGGCGATACTTGGCGGGCTGAAAGGTCCGCTTATGAAGGTCGCGCAGTTTCTCTCGACGATACCGGATGCGTTGCCGCCGGAATATGCGGCGGAGCTGGCGCAGCTGCAGGCAAATGCGCCGCCTATGGGCTGGGCGTTTGTACGCCGGCGGATGACGACGGAGCTGGGTGCTGGCTGGGAGGCGCGGTTTTCCGAGTTCGGGCGCGAAGCGGCGGCGGCGGCGAGCCTGGGCCAGGTGCACCGCGCGCGGCTGACGGACGGACGCGAGGTGGCTTGCAAGCTGCAATATCCGGACATGCCGAGTGTGGTTGAGGCGGATCTGCGGCAGGTGCGGCTGGCGCTGTCATTGTATCATCGCGTGGACAACGCTTTGCAGAACGAGGAGATCTACAAGGAGCTGTCCGAGCGGCTGCGCGAGGAGCTGGATTACGTGCGCGAGGCGGCGCAGATGCGGCTTTACGGGCTGATGCTGAAGGACGTGGCGATGGCGACGGTGCCTGAGCCGGTGATGGAGGCTACGACCGCGCGGCTGCTGACGATGACGTGGTTGCCTGGGCGCGGGTTGCAGAGCGTGGTGAATACCGATCCGCCGCTGGAGGTGCGCAATGAGATCGCGCAGTCGTTGTTCACCGCGTGGTACACGCCACTGTATCGCTTTGGCGTGATACATGGCGACCCGCATCTGGGCAATTACCAGGTGCGTGAGGATAACGGGATCAACCTGCTGGATTTCGGCGCGATACGCGTTTTCCGGCCGCATTTCCTGCGCGGGGTGATCGACCTGTTCGAGGCGACACGCGACGGCGACGAGGACAAGGCGATACATGCCTACGAGGGCTGGGGTTTTTCAGGAATTTCGCGCGAGAAGGCCGAAGTGCTGAACCAGTGGGCGCGGTTCCTGTACGAGCCGCTGATACAGGACAGGGTGCGTAGCATACAGGAGAGCAATGATCCGCAGTATGGGCGGGAGATTGCGCAGAAGGTGCATGCCGGCCTGCAGCGCACGGGCGGGGTGAAGCCGCCGCGGGAGTTCGTTCTGATGGACCGCTCGGCGATTGGGCTGGGATCGGTGTTCCTGCGGCTGGGTGCCAAGCTGAACTGGCACCGCATGTTCCATGAGCTGATCGAGGGGTTTGACGAGCAGGCACTTGCGGCGCGGCAGGCGGCGGCGCTGTTGGAGGCTGGGGTGCCGGCGGCCTTGTAGGGCAAGTAAGCAAGGCCTTCTTTTTTGAAAAAAAGAAGCAAAAAACTTTTGACTGCGCTGTCGCGGACTCGTTGAGGACTCGCCGACAGGGACCAAAAGTTTTTTGCTTCTTTTTTTCAAAAAAGAAGGCCTTGCTTCCTTTCTTCACCTGCTGTTTTCCTGACACTCCCGTCCAGGAGGCACAGTGTTGACCAGATCCTTTCTACTCGCCGCTTGCCTGCTTGGCGCCACGCCGGCGCTGGCCGACACCGTCGTGGTGACAGCCGCGCGCATGGTGGATGTGCTGGCCGGGCGGGAAATTGAGCACGTGCAGGTGGTGGTGCAGGATGGGCGGATTGCCTCCGTCGGTCACCAGGGCGATGCGGTGCCGGAGGGGGCGCGGCACGTCGATCTGGGTGGGCGCACGCTGCTGCCAGGGTTGATCGACATGCATGTGCATCTGACGAGCGACCCTACGCTGTCCGGCTATAAGGGGCTGGAATATACCGACGCGTTCTGGACTGTGGTTGGCGTGGCGAATGCCAAGAAGACGCTGGAGGCTGGGTTTACCACGGTGCGCAATGTCGGGTCCTCGTTCTTCAGCGACGTGGCGCTGAAGCAGGGAATCGAGCACGGATATATTCCTGGGCCGCGCATCGTGCCGGCTACGTATGCGCTGGGGTCCACTGGCGGGCATTGCGATGCGACCGAGTTTCCGCCTTCCGTTACCGTGCCCAACCCGCAGATTGCGGATTCGCCGGATGGGTATCGCGCGGCGGTGCGGCGCATGCGGAAATACGGCGCCGAGGTGATCAAGTTCTGTGGCACCGGCGGGGTGCTTTCCAAGACGGACAAGGTGGGTGTGCAGCAGGTGTCCCTGCAGGAGATGCAGGCGATCGTCTCGGAGGCGCACATGCTGGGCATGCGCGTGGCGGTGCATGCGCATGGCACGGCCGGGATCAACGATGCGTTGCGCGCAGGTGTGGACACGATAGAGCATGCGAGCCTGGCGGATGACGAGAGTTTCCGGCTGGCAAAGCAGCACGGCGCCTGGTTCGACATGGACATCTACAACGACGATTACATTCTGTCCGAAGGTGCGAAGAACGGGCTGTTTCCGGAAAGTCTGGCGAAGGAGCGCGAGATCGGCCGCAAGCAGCGCGAGACGTTCCGCGCGGCGCATGCGGCTGGCGTGAAGATGCTGTTCGGGACGGATGGCGGTGTTTATCCGAATGGCGACAACGCGCGGCAATTCGCCAAGATGGTGGAGTGGGGGATGACGCCGATGGAGGCGATTACCGCGGCGACGCGCTCGGCGGCGGAGGCGTTGGACAAGACGCGCGATGTGGGGGCGATAGCGCCGGGGCGGTATGGCGACATGGTGGCCGTTGATGGCGATCCGCTGGTGGATGTGCGGTCTCTGGAGCACGTGGTTTTTGTGATGAAGGGTGGCGATGTGGTGAAAGCGCCTGTGGTTACGAATTAACGCTGGGAGTGGATTGCCTACTTCCCCTTCGGAACGGCCCGGTCCAACGCATCGAGCTCTCCCATCACCCAAGCCTGATACGACACGCAAGCGGGCTCGATTTCCGTAACACCCAGAATGGGCACTTCCGCGCGGATAGCGATCGCTTTCATGCGGTCCGCCATGGTGTCGCTTGCCTGGCTGTTGACGACGAGAAGCTTCACGCGGTGGCGGCTTAGGTCGGTCTCGAAGGCGGCGATTTCGGACGCGCCGGCTTCGGTGTCGTTCATCACCGCGCGCTGGAAGCCTTTGTTGCGCGGTACAATTCCGAGGGCCGTGAACATGACGCCGAACACGGGCTCTGTGGCGGTGACTTGTGTTCCCTGCAGGCGCTGCCGCAGGCTTGCGATGCGGGCGCGTATCGGCGCGAGCGAGGCCAGGAAGCGCGCGAGGCGCTGCGCGTAGGCTGCCGCATGCGCCGGGTCGCGCGCTGCGAGGTCTGCCGCCAGCGTATTGGCCAGGAGCGCCATGGTATCCGGCACGTACCAGACATGCGGGTTATCGCCCGGCTGGCTTCCCGTGAGCGCGGCCACGGCGATCGCCTGGCGGTTTGGTGCGCGTGTGGCCGCGAGCAGCCGTTCCATCCAGGGATCATAACCGATGCCGTTGTATACGACGATCTGGGCGGCGGAGACGGCGCGTGCGACGGACGGACTTGCTTCAAAAAGGTGCGGGTCCTGGTCGGGATTTGCCAGGATGCTGGTGATTTCCGCGTCTTTGCCGCCGATCTGCTTGGCTATGTCGCCGTAGAAGTTTTCTGCTGCTACTACCGTTACGGCAGCCTTCGCGGGCGTGACGACAGACAGGAGGAAACAGGCAAGCGCTTCTTTTGTGAGAAAAGGACGCGAGGACTTTGTGTTCCTGCGCTGTTTCAGCGTGAAGCTCACCTTTTGCTGCACACTGCGCAGACGCCTTCGATCTCCACGATTGTGCCGGAAGCGGTGAAGCCTTTGGTGGCGGCGGCGCGGTCCAGCGCACGCGATATGCCGCGATCCTCCAGTTCCGTGACCTGGCCACAGACGTTACAGATCAGAAACTGGATGGCGTGCTCGTGGTGACCGGCTTCACAGGGCACGAAGGCGTTGAGGCTTTCCACTTTGTGGATGAGCTTGTTCTCGATGAGGAAGTCCAGCGCGCGGTAGATGGTGGGCGGCATCGCGCTCTTGCGTGTCTCCTTCAACCTGTCGAGCAATTGGTAGGCGGTCAGCGGGCGTTCGGCCTGAAGAACCAGACCGAGCACCGTACGGCGCAGATCCGTCAACTGCGCGTTCGAGCGGACGCACGCGTCCGACGCGGCATCGAGCTGGCCTTCTAACGTGGCACGTGCGGTCCGGCCCATGAAATCCTCCTGCCCCCCAGACTACCATAGGCGACGCTTGCGATGACAGGCTTCCCGACTGGACAGCCCGTATGTTATGTTATATCTGCCAATTCGTGACAAACCAAACGCGGAGCGACACGCGAGCGGCCTGGCCGCCATTTGTGTCTGGCGGTAGCGCGGCGCCGCCGGCGCTGGACATGCGCGGGGTAGGCCTGAAGCGGGACGGCCGCATGGTCCTGCAAGACGTGGATCTGTCGCTCGGAGCCTGTGAGTTCGTGGGCCTGCTTGGGGGCAATGGTGCGGGCAAGACGACGCTCATGCACGCGATACTCGGGCTCATACCCGTGTGTAGCGGGCAGATACGTGTCCTGGATGGCCGGACACGGCGCGGCAATCAGGCGATCGGCTACATGCCGCAATCGCGCAGCACGCAGGCTGGGCTTCGGCTGAGCGGACGGGAATTCGTCGCGGGTGTCGTGGACGGGCATCGCTGGGGGTTGCCGCTTTTGCGCGCAGCCGGACGGCGCGAGGTCGATTGGGCGCTTGAGATGGTGGGCGCAGGCTCGCTGGCGACGCGGCCGCTGGCCGAGCTTTCGGGCGGGCAGCGGCAGCGCCTGTTGCTGGCGCAGGCGCTTATTGGCCGGCCGCGCCTGCTGCTGCTCGATGAGCCGCTGATGAGCCTGGATCCGCACAACCAGCGCCAGGTGGTGGAACTTGTGCGGCGTGTGCAGCAGGAAATGCGGATTACCGTGCTGTTCAGCACGCATGAGCTCAATCCGCTGCTGGGCGCGTTGGATCGTGTGCTGTATCTCGCGGGCGGGCATGCGGCGATCGGTACGGTCGATGAGGTGATCACTGGGCCGGTGCTTTCGCGCCTGTATGGCTCAGCCATAGAAGTTGTGCGGCTACAAGGTAGGATCTTTGTGATGTCAGGGGCGCACGACGTGCAGGCAGGCGCGTCCTGTTCTGACGAGCGTGGGCTGGTGACGCATGTTTGACTTTGATTTCATGCGGCAGGCCTTTGCTGCGGCCAGCATCGTGGCGGCATTGTCCGGCTTGGTGGGATATTTTCTTGTACTGCGTGGCCAGACATTCGCCGGCCATGCGCTCGCCCATGTCGGATTTACCGGCGCTACCGGCGCCGTGCTGCTTGGCGTGGCACCGCTTTGGGGGCTGGTTTGCGCGACAGTTGCTGCTGCGATCGGCATGGGTCTGCTTGGCGGCACACTGGCACAGCGCGATGTGGCAATAGGGATGGTGTTGTCGCTGGCGCTGGGCGTGGGATTGCTGTTCCTGCATTTCTACACGGCTTTTGCGACACAGGCTACGGCGCTGCTGTTTGGCAACGTCCTTGCTGTCGATGTGTACACGATCAGGTCGTTGCTGCTGCTGGCGGTATTGAGCGTGCTGGCGTTGGGGGTGATGTCGCGGCCGCTGCTGTTTGCCAGCTTGCAGCCTGAGTTGGCGATGGCGAAAGGCGTGCCTTTACGTTTGCTGGATGTGCTGTTTCTGGTCGTTGTCGCGCTTGCCACGGCTGAGTGCGTGCAGGTTGTTGGTGTCCTGCTGGTATTCGTGCTGATGGTGGGGCCTGCTGCCGCGGCGCAATCCCTGACGACGCGTATCGGCGCAGGGGTTTGCCTGTCCCTGGTCTTCGCTTTGCTGGAAGCGTGGTTTGGCGTGAGCCTGTCTTTCTACACTGACTGGCCAGCAAGCTTCTGCATCACCGCTTTTAGTGCGCTGACATACCTGGCCGCCCTGCTCTATATCAGGGCGCCGACGTTCTTCCCAGGAGCACGAGCCGCCTCTAGAATTTTGTGATGCGAGGCGCTCCGCGCGATCGCTGTACCACTGGTTATTCTGGGACTTCGGACTTTCGAACATGGTTTGACATCGCCGGATTTTGGACGTTATGTTATTACACCACATCTGAGTTATCGGTCTCATGGCTTCCTTCCGCACGATGCTCGCCGCCTCAAGCCTGGTCGCCCTGCCTTTTGCACCGGCATTGTCGGATACGCCAGTTTCCTCCTTGGCACCTCAGCAAGCCGCACCGTCTCCTGCCCGGCCGGGACGGATCGCACCTGCTTCAGGCGCTACCGAAGACATCGTGGTTACGGCGAAGAGGCTGACCAAGGCTCGCAGCGCGATCGAGACCCGCCTTGGTGCGACGGTATATACGCTCAGCAGCAAAGCGATCACAAACCAGCCAGGTGGAGAAGACATCCCACTGAACCAGACATTGCTGCAGACACCGGGCGTATCGCAGGACTCTTATGGCCAGATACATTTGCGCAATGACCATGCGAATATACAATATCGTATAGATGGTGTCATCTTGCCCGAGGGCATCAGCTTCTTCGGGCAGAGCCTGACGTCGCGTTTTGCTTCTTCGATTGACCTGATTACCGGCTCGCTGCCTGCGCAATACGGACTGGTTACTACCGGCATCGTCGACATTCAGACGAAGTCGGGTACCTTCCAGCCTGGCGGATCGATCGGAGTCTATGGCGGAAGTCACGGCTGGATAGAGCCTAGCGTGGAGTACGCCGGGTCTTTTGGTACTTTCAACTATTACTTCGCTGGCGACTACACACAGAACGGCATTGGGATTGAAAACCCGACCAGGTCCTACGAGCCTTTGCACGACGCGACACAACAGGGACACGGATTCGGCTACGTCGAAGATATTGTGGATTCGTCGAGCAAGATCACAGCCATTTTCGGTGTGTATCAGGGTGCGTTCCAGATACCAGACAGCCCGGGGCAGCCGCCAGCCTATACGCTTGGTAGCCAGACCGGCTTCAATTCGGCGCTGCTCAATGAGAGCCAAAATGAGAGCAATGATTATGGCATCTTATCCTATCTGAAGGCGGAGGATGATTACAGTTTTCAGATCTCGGCTTTCGAGCGCTACAGCCGGCTCGCCTACACGCCGGACCATGTGGGCGACCTGCTGTTCTACGGCTTGTCACAGAATGCGCAGCGCTCCGATGTGGCGGAGGGCGTGCAGGCCGATGGCAGCTATCAGCTTGGTGATGACCACACGCTTCGGTTTGGCTTACTGACCACGGGTGAGCGGGCGACATCGAGCACAAGTTCCGATGTGTTTCCCTGCCTCGTTGCTGATTGCTCGAGCGTGGGAACCAGTCCTGTTCATGTCGTGGATGGGGGTGGCAAGACCGGTTTCACGTACAGCGCGTATCTGCAGGATGAGTGGCATGTAGCCCCGACGCTGACTGTCAATTACGGTGCGCGCTACGACGTGCTGAACGCCTACACAGATACCCAACAGCTCAGCCCGCGCGTCAACCTGGTATGGAAGCCGGAGGCCGCGACCACCCTCCACGCCGGCTATTCACGCTACTTCACGCCGCCATCGCTGGAGAATATTGCAGGACAGTCCATCGGAAAGTTCGCCGGCACAACCGGGTATCCCGGAGGTTATACGCCGGCGTCGCCGCCTCTGGACGGGCGCATCCTGCCCGAACGCTCCAACTATTTCGACGCTGGCGCTGAGCGCGTGGTGCTTCCCGGCCTTCGGCTGGACGTGGACGGTTACTGGAAGATCGCGCGTGATCTGATAGATGAGGGGCAATTCGGTGCACCGATCATCGAGTCGGTGTTCAATTACGGGCATGCGAACGTGCTGGGGATCGAGTTCTCAGGCACGTACGATGTCGGACGCTTTTCAGCCTACGGCAACCTTTCGATCGGTCGCGAGCGCGCGACGCAGCTCGTGTCGCAGCAATTCAATTTCTCGCCGGCCGACCTCGCCTATATTGGCAGCCACTACATCTACACCGACCACAACCAGTTCTACACTGCGTCGCTTGGTGCGTCCTACAATCTGTTCGGCACGCACCTGAATGCCGACTCGTTATACGGCACCGGTCTGCGCGAAGACGCTGGCGACGTTCCCAATGGCGGTGCGGTCGCCCCTTACTTCCAGCTGAACCTTGGCGCGACACGTCGCTTCGAGCACCTGCTCGGGGGTTCATTCGAGGTCAACGTGGCAGTCCTCAACGTCACCGACAGGATATATGAAATACGTTCAGGGACCGGCGTTGGTGTATTCGCGCCGCAATACGGACCGCGGCGGACTGTTTACGCGGCCATTCGGAAGTTCTTCTGAATCGGTGGCTGGCTTACTCAAGAAGAAAGCATTCCTTCTTTTGAAAAGAAGGATCAGAAAACTTTTGCTTTCTGTCAGCGTGCGCTGAAACGTTCGCCGACAGGGAGCAAAAGTTTTTTGCTTTTTTTTCAAAAAAGAAGGCTTTGCTTTTTTAAAACGCCCGCTTCTTACGGTCGATAATCTGCCAGATCATCGGGGTGAAGATGAGCTGCATGGCCAGTGCCATCTTTCCACCTGGGCAGACGATTGTGTTTGCACGCGACATGAAGCCGTCCTTCAGCATCGAGAGAAGGTAGGGGAAGTCGATGCCCTTGGGGTCGCGGAAGCGTATCACCAGCATGCTTTCGTCGGCGCTCGGGATGTCACGGGCGGCAAACGGGTTGGAGGTATCTACAGTCGGGACGCGCTGGAAATTCACGTGTGTCTCCGAGAATTGCGGGCAGATGTAATTCACGTAGTCCGGCATCCGGCGCAGGATCGTGTCCACCACCGCCTCGTGACTGTGGCCGCGCGCGCGCTTGTCGCGGTGCAGCTT
This sequence comes from uncultured Acetobacteraceae bacterium, assembly GCA_964242035.1. Lineage (GTDB taxonomy): Bacteria > Pseudomonadota > Alphaproteobacteria > Acetobacterales > Acetobacteraceae > BOG-908. Next base: position 14,666 of record CAXTCL010000082.1, read on the forward strand.
CTGTATCCATTCCAGGTTGACCGTTGGCGCCACACCTATGAGCAAATCCACCTCACCGGCGATGTTGACGTCTTCCGTTTTCACACCGCCGTGCAGTCCTTCGTAGAACAGCAGGTCGGTGCCCGGCTCCAGATCGTGCCAGGGGGTGAACGTGCCCGGTTTCTGGTTGTAAGGGGCTGCTTCTTCGGAGTCGTGCAGGTATTTGCGCGTGCGTCCGGTTCCTGTCTTGCCGTAGTCGCGAAACAGCGATTCCAGTTCCTTGAACAGGTTACTTTCGGGGCCGAAATGGCTGAAATGTCCGTTGCCGGCACCATGCTCCTCACCCATGCGCTCGCGCATCTGCACGCGATCGAAGCGGTGGAACGCGTCGCCTTCGACAACGGCCGCGGTGACGCCTTCGCGGCGGAATATCTGCTGGAACGTCCACATTACGGTGGTGGTGCCGGCGCCTGAGGAGCCAGTGATCGCCACGATGGGATGCTTCGTGGACATCGGTCAGGCTGTCCTGAAGAGGCTGCGTTTCTTGAAGAGCGGCGACTCGAAATGCATCGACTCGCCGCGGTCGTAGGCCAGGTGATAGCCTTGCAGCCGCTCCACGTCGGCGACCGCCCCCATTACCAGCGGCACGTGCTGGTGTATGTCTTCTGGCTGCACGTCCAGCACCGGCACGCGTCCTGTGCTGGCAGCGCCGCCGGCCTGCTCGATGAGCATGGCGATCGGGTTGGCTTCGGTCAGGAGGTGCACGTGACCGAGTTTCGACGTGTCGCGCGTGTCACGCGGGTGGAGGAACACGCCGCCGCGTAGCAGGATGCGGTGCACTTCGG
>CAXTCL010000083.1:0-15268 GCA_964242035.1 uncultured Acetobacteraceae bacterium
GGCCTTCTTTTTTGAAAAAAAGAAGCAAAAAACTTTTGCTCCCCCGCCTGCACCAAGGCCCGCGCAGGTTCTGCCAGTGTATGCGTTTGCAGAACCAAGCCTCGCCTGTATGCCAGCGACAGGGACAAAAGTTTTTTGCTTCTTTTTTGCAAAAAAGAAGGCCTTTCTTCCTTTCTTACAGGGTGAGCGCGTGGACGAAGGCGTAGCGATAGGCGTCCTCTGCGTAGGCTTCGGCGGCCTCGCGGCCCAGTGGATCGCCTGGCGCTTCCGACTGCCGGCCATCGTGCTGCTGTTCCTGGTGGGTCTCGCGGTGGGCCCCGGCCTGGGCCTGCTGCACCCCACCGCCAGCCTGGGCCGCTTCCTGCAGCCCGCCGTGGGCCTCGCGGTGGCCATCGTGGTGTTTGAGGGCGGGCTGGGGCTGGAGTTCCGCGAGCTTCGGGCGGCCGGCGAGGGCGTGTTGCGGCTCACGGCGGTGGCGTTGCCGATCAACTGGGTGCTGGGCTCGGCGGCGGCGCACTGGATCGGCGGGCTGGGCTGGGGGGCGGCCAGCCTGTTCGGGGCGATAACGGTAGTGACGGGGCCGACGGTGGTGCTGCCGTTGCTGCGGCATACGCGGCTGCAGCGGCGGGCGGCGTCGTTCCTGAAGTGGGAGGCGATCGTCAACGACCCGGTGGGCGCGGTGCTGGCGACCCTGGTGCTGCAGGCGTTGCTGGCGGGCCGTGGCGGTGGGGTGTCCGTGTTGGGGCATCTGGCGCTGCGCATCGGGTTGGCGCTGGGGCTGTCGGCGGCTTTGGGCGTGGGCACGGCGTATGTGCTGCGCTGGGCGTTCCTGCGGGACCACATGCCGGAGCGGCTGAAGACGCCGGCGCTGCTGGTGGCTGCCATGACGGTGTACGTGCTGGCCAATTTGGCGCTGGAGGGGGCGGGGCTGGCGGCGGCCACCGTGCTGGGGGTGGCGCTGGCGAACATGGGCGTGCCGGGCTTGTCCGAGCTGCGGCGGTTCAAGGAGTCGCTGGTGGTGCTGATCGTGTCGGGCCTGTTCATCCTGCTGACGGCGGATCTGAGCCGGGCCACGCTGGCGGGACTGTCCTGGCCGGTGGCAGGGCTGACGCTGGCGGTGCTGTTCGTGGTGCGGCCGGCGGCGATCTGGCTGGCGACCTTGGGCAGCGGGCTGTCTGTGGCGGAGCGCGCGCTGGCGGCCTGGGTGGCGCCGCGCGGCATCGTGGCGGCTGCGGTGGCGGGCGTGGCCGGGCTGAAGCTGCAGAGCGCCGGCTACCAGGGCGCCGAGCTGATCGTGCCGTGTGTGTTCGCGGTGATCGCGGCGACGATGGTGCTGCACGGGTTCACGCTGCGGCCGCTGGCGCGCCGCCTGCGCCTGACGCTCAGCGATGCGCCCGGGCTGGCGATACTGGGGGCGTCGGACTGGACGACGGACATGGCGGCTTGCCTGAACCAGGCTGGCGTGCCGGCGCTGCTGATCGACAGTTTTCCCGGGGCGCTGGACGCGGCGCGCGAGGCAGGCACGCCGGTGCTGCAGGCGGAGCTGCTGTCGGATTCGGGCATGGAGGCGCTGGACGGGCGCGCGGTGGACTACCTGATCTGCACCACCCCGGACGCGATCTACAACGGCACCGTGTGCGCGCGGCTGGCGCCCGAGCTGGGGCGCGAGCGGGTGTTCCAGGTGAGCCCCGGTGCGCGCCGGCTGAACGAGCGGCGCGGGCTGTCGCGGGAGTCGCGCGGCAAGGTGCTGGGCGAGGCGTCCTGGGACGTGTCGTTGTTCGAGGAGCTGTATGCGCAGGGGTTCCGCTTCCGGCTGACCGAAGGCGAGACGGGTATCGACGACATGCGCGTGCTGGGTGTCCATGCGGGCGGGGAGATCACGGTGTTTTCCGCGGAGTCGGAGGCGGGCGAGGCGGAGCGGGTGCTGGTGTTTGCGGCGGGAGTTTGCGTGTAAGCCGATATAGGTAGAGTTAGGGGGCATGCGGCACCGTGCTCCTTCCTTGCAGACGCGCGTCCTACTGCAGGCGCTGCTTGCCCGGCCGCTGGACTGGCACCACGGCTACGACATCGCGAAGCTGGCCGGCCTCAGCTCCGGCACGCTGTATCCCATCCTCATCCGGCTGCATGGCCGGGGTCTGCTTGAAGCGAAGTGGATGAAGCCGGAGCGGCCTGGCCGGCCTGCCAGGCACGCCTACCGGCTCTCCGCCGACGGCCTGGCTTACGCGCGGCAGGTTTCGGAGGCGCCGGCGGCCAGGCCGCGCAGCTCTCCCGAGGTGCTGGCGTGACCGGGCCGGTCTGGCAGCGTCCGAGTGCCTGGCTGCTTGCGTCTGCCGCGGCACGGCTGCGACGCACCCATGCGGACTGGGCGGAAGCCATGCTGGCCGAGGCGGGCCTGTGCACGTCCGAGCGCGACCGGCTGGGCTGGGCGTGGGGGTGCTGGGTGGCCAGCCTGCGAGCGTCCTGCGGCTGGGCCGGTGTGGCGTATGCCGCCGCACTTCTGGCCGGGCTGGGGCTGATGGCGGCGTATGAATGGCGCGCCGACGAGGGCCCGGGAACTGTGGCCGTTCTCTGCCTGGTGGCCGCGCTGCTTGGCACGCTGCGTCCGCGGCACGCCGTGCTGTCGGGGGTTCTTCTGGGCCTGGTGGTCACCGGCGTGATCGGCTTTGAGGCGGTGAGCGGCATACAGCCGGCCTACGAGGCGCGGGCGCAGACGCTGGCGCAAAGCCTGCACTGGATGATCCTGCTGGCGCCTGCCCTGCTGGCTGCGGCGGCGGGCGCGCGCATCCGCCGCCGGCTCGGCCCGGCCGGATGACGCAGGGCATCCGGCGCGCCTGTCATGAGATGCCGAGCAAGGCGCCACAAGCGACGCTGATGTTCTGGCTCGTCAAGATATGCGCGACCACGGTGGGCGAGACCGGCGGGGACGCGGTCTCCCTGACGCTGAAGCTTGGCTACGGCGTGGCGAGCGCGATCTTCGTGGTGTTCTTCGCCACGGCCCTGGCTGCCCAGCTGCGTGCCCGCTCCTACCACCCGGGGACGTACTGGCTGACCGTGGTGGCGACCACGACCATGGGCACCGTCACGTCCGACTTCATCGACCGCACGCTCCATGTCGGGTATCTGCGGTCCTCGGCCATGCTGCTGGCGCTGGTGGTGGCCGTGCTCGTGGCCTGGCGCTTGACCACGGGACGTATCGTGGCGAACCGCATCGCGTCCCGCCAGGACGAGGTGTTCTACTGGTTGACGATCCTCGTCTCCAACACGCTGGGCACGGCGCTGGGTGATTTCACCGCAGACCGGAGCGGCCTGGGCATCGGGTTCGAGGATGGCGCGCTGCTGTTCGGCGGCCTCATCGCGCTGGTGGCGGTTGCTTATCGTTTTGGCTGGCTGCCGCAGACGATATTGTTCTGGGCGGCCTATGTGCTGACGCGTCCGCTCGGTGCGACCATCGGGGACACGCTGACCAAGGCGCATGGGCAGGGTGGTTTTGCCTTTGGGCGCTTCACGGCTTCGTTGGTGATCGGTGCTGCCATGGTGCTGCTTATATTGGTGGCGCCTGGTTTGCGGACAAGCGGGCGAAAGGAAGGCCTTCTTTTTTGAAAAAAGAAGCAAAAAACTTTTGCTCCTGGCGCTGTTGCTGCCGCCGCGATTTTTCCTGTGAGAGGCAATGCGTTGATGCAGGCGACAGGAGCAAAAGTTTTTTGGTCCTTTTTTCAAAAGAGGACTGCTTGCTTTACTCATATCAACACAAGGCCAGACCACGTGCAGACACGACATGTTCCCAGCATCGATCGCCGCTACTGGTGCGGCATCATTTTCGCGAGCATCTTCGGCACCAATTCCGGAGATCTCTACGCGCATGACAGCGGGCTTGGACTAGGACTCGGCCTGCTGGTGCTCGGCGTCCTGTTCGCGGCCACGTATTGGATCGAGGCAAGAGACCGCGCGGCGCACGAGATATATTACTGGGTCGCCATCATCATCATACGCACGGGTGCGACCAACATCGCCGACTATCTGGCATTTCGCGTTCGCATCCCGGCCCTGTTGCTAACGTTCGGGCTTGCCACGGCGATCGCCGTGCTGGCGTGGCGCGGATCGGTGCGCCGTGTGCCGGCCGGCATGGGACAGGTGAACCTGGCGCTTGCCAAGACGGACCTGTTCTATTGGTCCGCGATGCTGGCCGCGGGCGTTTTTGGCACCGTGCTTGGCGACATCTGCTCGCATCGTTTCGGGCAGGGGCCTGCCTCGCTCGGCCTGGTGCTGATGTTTGTGATCCTGATTGCCGTCGCGAAGTCGCGGGCCGCAACGGTGGTGGCACTCTACTGGTGCGCCGTGGCGCTGGCCCGGACCGCGGGCACCTGCATCGGCGACTGGTGTGCCGAGAACAGGCTCCTGCACATCGGCCTGCCGGTCTCCACACTGCTTACCGGGGCTGCCTTCGTCCTGATACTCGCACTCTGGCGCGGTGCGCCGAGGGATGCATCCGCTGCCTCATGAGGCTGCACGCGCGGCGCGGTTCGGCCGCCTGGTGCATGGCGATGCTTGCAGGCGGCCCGGCCTGGGCTGGGCCGCCTTACATCACCGATGACCCGGAGCCGACCAGGACGGGCGGCTGGGAGAACTACGTGTATGCGACAGGGACGAACACGCCTGGCGCCTCGGCTGGGCAGGCCGGCCTGGAGCTGAATTACGGTGGCGCGCCGAACCTGCAGCTCAGCCTTACCCTGCCGGAGGATTATGTGTCGCAGCACGGGCTGCGCGCCGGCGTCGGTGACCTCGATATCGGTATCAAATACCGCTTCCTGCATCCGCCCGACGGGAGCTGGCTGCCTGATGCGGCCGTGTTCCCTGCCGTGACCGCGCCGACGGCGGCGCATGGCTTCGGCACCGGGCATGCCTCGGTTTTTCTGCCCGTCTGGCTGGAAAAGGATTTCGGCAGATGGTCCGTGTTTGGCGGCGGCGGGTACGATTCGGGCGCCGGTGCTGGCCAGCGGAATTACACGCTCACCGGGTTGGCGGTGACACGCAGCTTCGGCGCGCGCCTGAACCTCGGGATCGAGTTGTATCACCAGACAGCCGGCGTTCCGGGTGGCAGTGCTGCTACGAATCTTGGCTTTGGCGTGGTGTACCAGGTGGCGAAGCATTGGGCGGTGATGGCATCGGGCGGGCCTGGGCTGGAGAGCCCGTCGCGCTCGGGTAACTCCGGGTTCTATCTTAGCTTGCAGTTTACCGATTGAGATGGGGTAAGGAAGCAAGCAGTCCTTTTTTGAAAAAAAGGACCAAAAAACTTGCGCTCCCTGTCGGCGACTGTTTCAGCACCCGCCGACAGGGACCAAAAGTTTTTTGCTTCTTTTTTTCAAAAAAGAAGGCCTTGCTTCCTTACGCCGCCAAAGCCGCCCGAACCGCATCCAGCGCCGCCTCAGCCTGGCCCCCATCCGGGCCGCCCGCCTGGGCCAGATCCGGCCGGCCGCCGCCGCCTTTGCCACCGACGGCCACGCTGGCCGCGCGCACCAGGTCCACCGCGTTGAACCGCGACGTCAGGTCCGAGGAGACGGCCACCACAATGCTCGCCTTACCGTCCGCGGTGGAGACGAGTGCGACCACGCCGCCCTCGATCTGCTTTCCTATGGCGTCGGCAAGGCCTTTCAGCTCGCGGGCCGGGACGTCGCCCAGGTTGCGGGCGGCCAGGCGTATGCCGCCGATGTCTTCCACTTCGGACGCGGTGGCGCCGGTGGCGAGCTTCTTCTGCAGTTCGCTGACCTGGCGTTCCAGGCGGCGTCGGTCCTCGATGAGGGCGGCGACGCGGTCGGGGACCTCCGCCGGGCTGGCGCGCAGGGCGATGGCCACGTCGGTCAGGCGGCGGTCGTTTTCGGCCATCAAGGCTTCGGCGGCCGCACCTGTCACCGCCTCGATGCGGCGGACGCCGGCGCTGACCGCGGATTCGCCCACGATGCGGAACAGGCCGATGTCTCCGGTGCGCCGCACGTGGGTGCCGCCGCACAGTTCGATGGACCAGGCGGGTTTGGCGTCACCCCCGGCGCCCATGGCGACGACGCGGACCTCGTCGCCGTATTTCTCGCCGAACAGGGCCATGGCCCCTTCGGCAACCGCGGCCTCCGGCGTCATCAGGCGCGTGGTGACTTCGGTGTTCTCGCGTATGCGGGCGTTCACCACGGCTTCGGCGGCGGCGAGTTCGTCCTGCGTGACCGGTTTCGTGTGGCTGACGTCGAAGCGTAGGCGGTCCGGCGCGTTCAGGCTGCCTTTTTGTTGGACGTGGGTGCCTAGTGCGCGGCGTAGTGCCTCGTGCAACAAATGGGTGGCGCTGTGGTGGGCGCGTATGGCGCCGCGCCGTGTGTGCTCCAGTTCGGCGAGCACGGGCTGGCCCACGCGGGCTTCGCCCTGCTCGACGTGCCCAATATGGGCGAAGACGTCGCCGAGCTTCTTCTGGGTGTCGGTGATGGCGATGCGGAGGTTGCCGGGGCCGGTTATGGTGCCGGTGTCGCCGACCTGGCCGCCGGATTCGGCGTAGAACGGGGTCTGGTTGAGCAGGATGATCACGTCCGTGCCGGGGCCGGCGGATCGCACGGGCGCGCCGCCGGCGATGATGGCGCGGATCTCCGCCTCCGCCTGCTCGGTGCTGTAGCCGAGGAATTCAGTCGCACCGACGGACTCGCGCAGGTCGAAATAGTGGCGCTCGGTGGCGGTGTCGCCGGAGCCGGCCCAGGCGGCCCGCGCACGCACGCGCTGTTCGGCCATCGCGGCCTCGAAACCGGGCACGTCCACGGCGCGGCCCTGCTCGCGCAACGCGTCCTGCGTCAGGTCCAGCGGGAAGCCGTAGGTGTCGTAGAGGCGGAAGGCGACCGCACCCGGCAGCGTCTCGGTGTCGCCGAGGCGCGCCGTCTCGTCGGCCAGCAGGGACAGGCCGCGCTCCAGCAGCAGCTTGAAGCGGGTCTCCTCCAGCTTCAGGGTCTCACTGATCAGCGATTCGGAGCGGCCGAGCTCCGGGTAGGCGACGCCCATCTGGCGGACCAGGGCCGGCACCAGGCGATAGAACACCGGCTCGCGCGCGCCCATCATGTGCAAGTGGCGCATGGCGCGGCGCATTATGCGGCGCAGTACGTAGCCGCGGCCCTCGTTGGAGGGCGTCACGCCGTCGGCCATCAGGAAGGCCGAGCTGCGCAAATGGTCCGCCACCACGCGGTGGCTGGCCTGGAACGGGCCGTCCGGCGGCACGCCGGTGGCCTCGGCACTGGCGTGTATCAGCGCCTGGAAGGTGTCGATCTCGTAGTTGTTGTGCTTGCCTTGCAGGATGGCGGCGAAGCGCTCCAGCCCCATGCCGGTGTCGATCGAGGGGCGGGGCAGCGGCGTGCGCGTGCCTGGCGGGCCTTCCTCATACTGCATGAACACCAGGTTCCAGATCTCGATGAACCGGTCGCCGTCCTCGTCCGCGCTGCCTGGCGGGCCGCCGGCGATGTGCTCGCCGTGGTCGTAGAAGATCTCCGAGCACGGGCCGCAGGGGCCGGTGTCGCCCATGCGCCAGAAATTATCCGCCGTGGGGATGCGTATGATGCGCTCGTCCGGCAGGTCGGCGATGCGGCGCCAAAGGCTGGCCGCGTCCTCGTCTTCGGAGAACACGGTGACCAGCAGTTTCTCGCGCGGCAGGGCGAAGTCCCGGGTGAGCAAAGACCAGGCGAGCTCGATCGCGTCCGGCTTGAAGTAGTCGCCGAAGCTGAAATTGCCGAGCATCTCGAAGAACGTGTGGTGCCGCGCGGTGTAGCCCACGTTGTCCAGGTCATTGTGCTTGCCGCCGGCGCGCACGCATTTCTGCGCGCTCGCCGCGCGTGTGTAGGGCCGGCGCTCCTGGCCGGTGAACACGTTCTTGAACTGGACCATGCCGGCGTTGGTGAACAGCAGGGTCGGGTCGTTGCGAGGAACGAGCGGGGAGCTTGCAACGCGCGTGTGGCCGTTTGCGGCGAAGTAGTCGAGGAAGGTGGCGCGTATGTCGTTGCTGCTGGGCATCTGCGGGGGATAGCGCAGGGACGGGCAGGAAGGAAGAAAGCAGTTCTTTTTTGAAAAAAAGAACCAAAAAACTTTTACTCCCCCGCCTGCACCAAGGCGCGGCCCGGTTCTGCCATCACGCGCATTGGCAGAACGACGGTGGGCCTTCATGCAGGCGGAGGGCCGAAAGTTTTTTGCTTCTTTTTTTCAAAAAAGAAGGCCTTGCTTTCTTCTACGCCGCCCGCGCCGCCAGCCCAGGCTGCAACGAGTGCGCAATAGCCGCCGCCACGTGCTGCACCGAGATGTCCCACGACGTCACGTGGAACCCCAGGTTCAGATCCGGCCAGGGCTGGTTCGCTCGCCCGAGCACGCAATCATACCGCAGCTTCATCAGGGCGGAGAGGTTGCGGAAGCTCCAGTCCACGAAGGCGTCCATCAGCAGCTCCACCACCAGGCAGCCGGGCCGGCAGAAGCCGAGGTTGGTGAGTGCGGAGCCGTGCGGGGCGACGATGGCTTCCGCCTGGCGGAACAGGCGTATCTGGTCCGCCAGGCTGAGCTGGTCCGGGCGGACGGGCACGAAGCCCATGGGGGCGAGCGCCGCGATCACCTCGGCCTCGTTGCACAGTGGGCGAACGCCGTTGCCGCGGTTGTCTATGTAGAAGCGGCGCGGCAGGCGGATTGGCGAGGGCGGCACGTTGCCGGAGAGGCGGCGGAAGAAATCCGACACGCAGGGGTGATAGGCGGCGTCGCCGCAGACGGAGAGCGGCAGGACCAGGGTCTCCACCCGGAGCGTCTCGCCTGGCGCCACTTCGCGCACGGAAAGGCTGGGTAGGAGGTCGAACAGGTCCAGCGCGTCCGCATGGGTGGTGCTGGCAGCCGGGACGAGCACGCCGGCGGCGGCGGCAAGATAGGTGTCTGGGATGGCGGCGAGGCGGGCGAGGCCGTCCAGCATGGCATGCCGGTAGTCGCCCTCGGCGCCGGCGAGCACGGAGACGTGGATTCCCGGCACGGCTCGCACGGTCGCCGGCCGGATGGCGATGCCGCGGGCGAGCGCGCGATAGGCGTGCGCGTGCGGCGCGGTGTTGGCGAGCGACTCGGCGACGACAGTGTCGCCCACGGCCAGGATGCCGGCGGAGGAATGCACGGTGACGTCATGCAGGACGAACAGGGGCGGGGCGAAGCTGTCGTAATGCGACGCGGCCCACATGCCCTGCACGGGCAGTTCGCGCACCGGCCATAGCGAGAAGCAATGGGCGCCGGTGGGCAGCGGGGGCACGGCCACGCGAACCGGGCCCAGCGAATGGACGTGCTGCACGGGATGGGCGCCCGCTGCGTGTGCGGGCGCCGCTATGGTTGCGATGGATCGCTGGTGTAGAATGGTCTCAGCTGCTGGATACATCAGGGCTCCCGCCAAACGTTTACTTGTGCCGCTCCATGCACCCGTTGCGCGAGTTTAACACCGAACTGCTCGTCCCTTTCAAGTCGTCCGGTCTCCGCAATAACAACGGTGCCTGGTATGATCCAGCCGGCTCCGCGCAGGCCGGCGATCGCGGCGGGCAGCAGGCCTTGCTCGTAAGGGGGGTCCAGGAACACCAGGGTCTGTCCTACGCCTTTCGGCGGCCGGGTGATGTCTGCCGTGATGATCCGGCACCGGCTCTCCGCCCGGCATGCTGCTATGTTCCCGGCGATGACCGTTGTGGCTTCCCGATCACGCTCGATGAAAAAGACCCGGCCGGCGCCGCGGGACAGCGCCTCCAGGCCCAGCGCGCCGGTGCCGGCGAAGCCGTCCAGCACGGCGGCGCCTTCCACCAGGTCCCGGCCGCCCCAGGGCGCGTGCATCAGCATGTCGAAGATGGCCTGGCGCATGCGCTGCGCGGTGGGGCGGGTGGCTTGGCCTGCTGGGGCGGCCAGCGCTCTGCCGCGCCAGGCGCCGGCTATTATGCGCAAGGCAAGGAAGGCCTTCTTGTCTGAAGAAAAGAAGCAAAAGACTTTTGGTCCCTGTCGGCGAGTTTCCGGCGCGCGCGCGACAGCGGCGTAAGGGTTTTTTGGTCGGTTTTTTCAAAAAAGGACTGCTCGCCTTGCCTGCTGCCTTGCATGTTCACCCAATGTTCTATAACGAACGCACCATGAACGTCTAGTTAACGTCGCGTTTGCAAGCCAGGGTTGCGGCCCTCTTTGAAGTTGTGACAGAGTGCCCGAACGCGCCGCAAGCGAAACGAGCGGCCGTATGCGCGTAATGGTTGAGGGAGCTGGCGAGTGGCAGACAAGAACAAGGCCCTGGACGCTGCGATGTCGCAGATCGAGCGCGCGTTCGGCAAGGGCTCCATCATGCGCATGGGCGCCCGCACCCAGGACGAGCAGATCGAGGTGATCCCGTCCGGTTCGCTGGGGCTGGACATAGCACTGGGCATCGGCGGCCTGCCGCGCGGGCGCATCGTGGAGGTGTATGGCCCTGAGAGCTCGGGCAAGACCACGTTGGCGCTACACGCCATCGCCGAGGCGCAGAAGCGCGGCGGCACCTGCGCCTTCATCGACGCCGAGCACGCGCTGGACCCGATCTACGCCCGCAAGCTAGGCGTGGACGTGGACAATTTGCTGATCAGCCAGCCGGACGCTGGCGAGCAGGCGCTGGAGATCTGCGACACGCTGGTGCGCTCGGGTGCCATCGACGTTCTGGTGGTGGACTCTGTGGCCGCCCTGGTGCCGCGCGCCGAGCTGGAAGGCGAGATGGGCGACACGCATGTGGGCCTGCACGCGCGGCTGATGAGCCAGGCGCTGCGCAAGCTCACCGGCAGCGTCAGCAAGAGCAACACGATGCTGATCTTCCTCAACCAGATACGGCTGAAGATCGGCGTGATGTTCGGCAATCCGGAGACGACGACGGGCGGCAACGCGCTGAAGTTCTACGCCTCGATACGCATGGAGATCAGGCGCACCGGGTCGATCAAGGACCGCGAGAACGTTGTGGGCAACTCCACGCGCGTGAAGGTGGCCAAGAACAAGCTGGCGCCGCCGTTCCGCGAGGTGGAGTTCGACATCATGTTCGGGGAAGGGATCAGCAAGGTTGGCGAACTGGTCGATCTGGGCGTGAAGGCCGGCATCGTCGAGAAGTCCGGCAGCTGGTTCAGCTTCGACAGCACGCGCATCGGCCAGGGACGCGAGAACGCCAAGCAGTTTTTGCGCGACCACAAGGACGCCGCCGAGGCGATCGAGAAACGCATACGCGATCAGGCGGGTGCCGTGGCCGACAAGATGCTGGTGCCGCCCGACGAGGCCGAAGAGGCTGAGGCAGCGGAATGACTTGCAGCGGCAGCCTGGGCCTGATAGGCGACTTTCATGATCTCCCAGGCCGCCACGCTCGATGAACTCGGGCTGAAATACAAGACGGACAAGTCTTCGGCCCACCACAATTACCTCGACTTCTACGGCTCGTTCCTGGCACCACTCCGCGACCAGGAAATCACCTTGCTCGAGGTGGGCGTCCTGAACGGCGCCTCGCTAAAGATGTGGGAGGAATACTTCCCCCGCGCGCGCATCATCGGCGCCGACATAAACCGCGCCGTCAAGCGATTCGAGACCGGACGGGTGACCATCGAGATACTCGACCAGTCCAACATCGAGGAGCTCGTCCAGGTCGCGATGAAATACGGGCCGTTTGACATCGTTATCGAAGACGGCTCGCATAAATGGGAGCACCAAATCACCTCGCTGCGTACATTGTTCCCGTTCGTCAAGGACCGCGGTTTCTACATAGTCGAAGACCTGCAGACGAATTTCGGGGTGATGCGGGAGAAATTCAGAGGTGTCGGCAGCCAGACTTGCGTCGAATACCTCAAGCAGTGGGTGGACCTGCGCGTGGCCGACGGCCAGTTGCCGTTGCAGGACGTGGAGGACGCGTTTCTCCGCACGTACGGGCGAGCCGCGGAATACCTCATCTTCTACCGTCGCGCCTGCCTGATTAGGAAGCAGCAGGCCCAGCAGGTGCGCGGCAAGCAGCCCGATTGGACGGTGAAGCCGATCGCGCCACCAAGCGACACTGCCCTGCCGATCGGCGTGCGCGCGCATCTCAGTCTGTGCGGTAACGTGTCCGCCAAACGCGGCTACGTCTTCATGGACGGGGACGAGTTCACCATCCAGGGCTTCGCTCTCGATTACAAAGAGAACGTTCTCGAATACCGCGTCCAGACCACGCAAAACGGCTGGAGCGCTTGGGTCCAAGCGGGCACGTTTGCCGGCACACGTGGGCGCGCCCGGATACTGACCGGCTTCGCTGTCCGTCTTCTGCCTGGTGCACAAGGTCATTTCGACCTGCGCACCTACGGCCGCTTCGCCGGGATGGATGCACCTGTGACCTGTACGGACGGCGAGGATTGCGTCTCCTCCACCGGATCCGCGCTGTGTGGTCTGCAGATCGATCTGGCGCCGCGCGGCGCGGCCTGAACCACTCTGCCCGCGTTGCAGCAGGAAGACGCCGCCCAGAAGCTGACCGAGGCCGACCACGCGCTGGTGGACGCCGCGCGCACAACGATCGCGCGGCATTACAGGCCGTTCTGGCATATGGTGGCGGCCGCCCTGCGCAGCCGTGACGGGCGTATCTGGACAGGGCTGCACCTTGGGGCCACGGTCGGCCGCATGCAGGTCTGCGCCGAAGCCATCGCGGTCGGGCGGCTCATCCTGGAGGGCGACGGCACCATCGAATGCGCGGTGGCCGTGCGTCATCACAAGGAGCACGAGGCGATTCAGGAGATCACCGTGGTGCCGCCCTGCGGCGCCTGCCGCGAAATGCTGACCGATTTCGACCCTGGCGCCGCGGTGATCGTGCCAGGCCCGGCAGGCTTGATACGCGTGCCGCTTACCTATCTGCTGCCGCTGCCGTATCAGCGGTAAACGCCGCGCGAGCACGGCGAACGAAGCGGAAACACCGGCGTTGGTGTGCGCATGAAGGAAACACCGAAGACCAGCGAAGCCGACGAGCAGGCCCTGCCGTCGTCCAAGCACCCCCAGCACACAGCCCACAACCCGAAAGCAGGCGCGAGCGAGGCCGATCCGCAGTCGCTGCCGTCCAACACGGAGAAAGATCCAAGCGATTGGACGACAGGCGGCGAGACGATGACAGGCGCGCAGGCGTCTTACCTCAAGACGCTCTGCGAAGAGGCGGGCGAGGCGTTCGACGACACGCTTACGAAAGCTGAGGCTTCCAAGCATATCGATGCGTTGCAGGCCAAGACGGGACGTGGGCGTAACCATTAAGTAAGGAAGCACGGCCTTCTTTTTTGAAAAAAAGAAGCAAAAAACTTTTGCTCCCCACGCTTGCACAGTGGCCTTGTCAAATTCTGCAAATACCGACGTTGCAGAACTTGCACGAGCTATGATGCAAGCGTGAGAAGCAAAAGTTTTTTGCTTCTTTTTTTCAAAAAAGAAGGCCTTGCTTCCTTCCTTCTAACAACATTCCTCAGCCTACAAGCCAAAGCCGCCACTCCTACCCTATCCGCCGTGCAAGCCCGCCACGCCTTAACCTGCGCCGTCGTCACAGAAGCGGCCGACTGGAACAGGGAGGACTTGCACGGCGACCTCACCCCTCTCACCATCGAGATCTGTCGCGCCGTGGCGGTCGCGGTGCTCGGGCGGGCAGATAGGCTCCGGCTACTGCGGGCGCCGGCCGAAATGGAGGCGCTGGACGCGTTGCGTGCCGGGCAGGCGGACCTGGTGGTGGGCGTGACCCCCGCCATAAGCACCGCGCTGCGCCTCGGCGTCACATACGGGCCGCCGGCGTTCTGGGACGCGCAGGCCCTGATGGTGAACCGCAACGCGAGCCTGCACGATGCCGCGGGGTTGGCCGGCAAGACCGTCTGTTTCATCGGTGGCACCGACACTGAAAGGGTGCTGCTGGCCACCATGAAGGCACGTGGCATAGCGATCCGTCCCTTTCCCTTTCAGGAGGAAGGCGAGATGGACGCAGCCCTTGCCGGCGGCCGTTGCCAGGCGATGAGCGCTTATGCGAGCAGGCTGGCCGAGATGCGCATGCAGTTCCACGGCGCAGGCGATTTCGTGCTGCTGCCCGACCGGCTGGGTATGTCGCCGGCGGTCGTCGCCACGCGGGCGGGCGATGTGGCCTGGAGCGCGGTCGTGGCCGCCACGGTGGATGTGCTCGTGCAGGCGGAGATGCTGGGTATCACTCGGGCCGGCGTGGCGCAGGCGGCGCAGCGCGACGATCCTGTGGTGGCGCGGCTGCTCGGCCGCGACTGGTCGTCCGGCCTGGCGCTAGGCCTGGCGCATGATTGGTCGGCGCGGGTGATTGGCGCCATGGGCAATTACGGCGAGATTTACGATCGCACGGTTGGGGACAAGGGGTTGCCGGCGGGGGTGAATGCGGATTGCCTGCATGGTGGGGCTTTGTGTGCGGCGGGGGTCAGGTAAGAAAGGCCTTCGTTTTTCCAAAAAAGAAGCAAAAAACTTTTGTCCCCGCGCCTGCATCAAGGACGGGCCTGGTTCTGCAAATATGCGTCCTTGCAAAACCAGACCGGTCGTCGATTCAGGCGGGGAAGCAAAAGTTTTTTGGTCTTTTTTTTCAAAAAGGAGTGCTTCCTTCCTTACCAATTATCAACCAGGTTGGCCGCATTGACCGTCCCGATACCGGTAGCGAAATCCCAGCCCGTACCCGTGCCATAAGCCTTGTTGTAGCTGGTCGTGCTGGTGGACAGCACGCCGTTTGTGCCGCTCGGCCTGTAGCAGTTGTGCGTGCCGGTGCAGTTTACGTCCATGTCGCCCTGGGTGACGTCATAGAACAGGCAGGAGCTGCTGGTCCCCTTGCCGCTGGTGGAATTGCAGGTGCTGCTGCCGCCGGCACCGTATTCCGTCTTTGCCAGCGCGTAGAGCGTGGGGTTCGGGTTGCCCTGCTTGGCGCCTTTCTTCTGGTTCACCAGGGCCTGAATAGAGGCCATGATCGGCGAGGCGAACGAGGTGCCGCCGGCGCCTGACCAGCCGCTCGGAGCGCCGGTGCAGGCTGCACCGCCGTCGTTGGTGTCGCTGTCG
The DNA here is from genome assembly GCA_964242035.1 of uncultured Acetobacteraceae bacterium. GTDB lineage: Bacteria > Pseudomonadota > Alphaproteobacteria > Acetobacterales > Acetobacteraceae > BOG-908. The sequence goes on from CAXTCL010000083.1 coordinate 15,034, forward strand.
CAGAACACGTAGTAGTGGCCCCACACGCCGTTAGCGGCGAACAGCGAGATGTCCGGCATGTCGCGCACGCCGTCGGCCGGGTTGCCGACCAGGCTCTGCCAGGACGGCTTCGCGTAGCCCTTGCAGGAGCCGCTCACCACGTCGGCGGTGGCCGGCGTGCCGGAGGCGCAGCCGCTGGGGCCGCCGCTGCCGCTGGCGGTGGTCAGGTAGTATTCCCTGCCGGTGGAGCTGTTGC
>CAXTCL010000084.1:0-15154 GCA_964242035.1 uncultured Acetobacteraceae bacterium
CCAAAGGCGACCAGGCGAGCACGCCAAGCCGCTCGCGCATCGCCAGGTCCAGCGTCCCGTCCTCGATCGGCCCGATGGCCAGGGCCGAGAGCTCCGGCTGGGTGGTGGCGAGCGGGAACGGCATGAAACGCTGCAGCGCCTCGGTCTGCGCCGGCGTGTGGTTGGACACGCCGGCGGCGGCGATCTTGCCCGATTGCAGGAGCCGGTCGAAGGCGCCGGCGACCTCCTCCGGATGGGCCAGGATGTCAGGCCGATGGATCTGGTAGAGCTCGACGCGCTCCGTGCCGAGCCGCCGCAACGAGGCCTCGCAGGCGGCCACCAGGTAGCCGGCGCTCGAATCATACGGGACGCCGATGGAGATGCCGCCCTTGGTCGCCAGCACGATCCGGCTGCGCAGGCCGGGCTCGGCCTGCAGCACGCGGCCCAGCAGCGCCTCGGCCGCGCCGAACGGCTCGCCGTTGTCGGGGCCATAGATGTCGGCGGTGTCGAACAGGGTGATGCCGGCATCGAGCGCCGCATGGACCAGGGACGCCGCCTGCCGCAAATCGCCGCCCTTGAAGCGCCACATGCCCCAGGCCAGGGCCGAGACCGCGATCCCCGACTGGCCGAGCTGGCGTGTGCGGGCAGGAAGGGGAAGGGTCATGGCGCTCCGTGCTACCGTGTGTGACGGCCTCTGCTAACGTGGCGTCGGCCTGGCGCGCAAGCGTGAGGACGGTTGACACAAGGCAAGGCAAGCAGTCCTTTTTTGAAAAAAAGGACCAAAAAACTTTTGTCTCCGTCCGGCGCGCGTTGTGGAGACGTACGCTTCAACGCTCCGCGACAGCGCAGACAAAAGCTTTTTGCTTCTTTTTCTCGAAAAAGAAGACCTTGCTTCCTTCCCGCTTCATTTCCCGATGGAGAAGCCGCAAATGCGTTTCGGACTGATCGGCACTGGCCTCATGGCCCAGGAACACATACGCAATTTGCGCCTGGTTGCAGGATGCGAGGTGGTGGCGCTGGTGGATCCGCAGCAGAGCTCCCTTGATTGGGCACGCGCGACATTGGGCGATCAAGCCGGGAGCGTCACGGGTTTTACGGATGTGCCGGCCATGCTTGCGCAGGTCCGGCCGGATGCGGTGATCGTCGCTTCACCGAACTATACCCATCACGCCGTGCTGGACCCGCTGTTCGGCACCGGCATCCACATCCTGTGCGAGAAGCCGCTCGCCACCACCATCGTCGACGCGCGCGACCTCGCCGCGCGTGCAGCCACCCACAACGGCGTGTTCTGGGTAGGCATGGAATACCGCTACATGCCGCCGGTGAGCCGGTTCATCGAGCAGGTGCATGCCGGGCGCGCCGGGCGCCTGGTGCGCCTTTCGATCGCCGAGCACCGTTTTCCGTTCCTGCCGAAAGTTGCAGACTGGAACAGGTTCAACCGGAACACCGGCGGCACGATGGTGGAGAAATGCTGCCACTTCTTCGATCTCATGCGGGTCATCGTCGGCGACAAGCCGGTGCGCATCTTCTGCTCGGGTGGTGCGGACGTGAACCACCGCGACGAGCGCTATGACGGCGTAGTTCCCGACATCATCGACAACAGCTACACCACGATAGAGTTTGCCAACGGCACGCGCGCGATGCTGGACCTTTGCATGTTCGCCGAGGGTTCCGAGGAGCAGGAGGTGCTCGTCGCCATCGGTGACACCGGCAAGCTCGAGGTGGGGATACCCAGTGGGGTCATCACGCATAGTCCGCGCGGGGCGTTCAGGAATCCGGGGCAGGTTTCGCGCGAGTCCGTCGAGGTGGATGCGACCGTTCTTGCCGCCGGCCATCATCACGGTGCGACCTATTTCCAGTTGCGGGCGTTCCTGGACGCGGCAGCGGGACGTGGCAAGGTTGCGGTCACTGCGCAAGACGGCGTGGCAGCCGTGGCGATGGGCTTGGCCGCGGAGCGGAGTGCTGCTGAACACAGATGCGTCGGCATAAGCGAGATCGGCTAAGATCCCGATAGCCGCGGTCCTTTTCCCTTGCGGGCTGTCGCCCGTGATTTGAAGCCATTCTCGATCGGCATCATGAATGGCAGAGTGTCAGACCGCCTGGTGGCGCAAGCCGTCGACGAGCAATGCCACCATGCGCTGTACATGGTCCGAACGGACGTACTGGGTCGACGTGCAAAGGCTGCCTACAGCGCTGAGGAACTCGTCGGCGTCGATGTCGCGCCGGACCGCGTTCGCTGCCATCGCTCGCTGAAATAACGCCTGGAAGGCCGGCCTGAGCCGCTGCTCACGGCGTGCCGGCAACGCATCGAACGCCGGGTCTCCCGAGTGCAGCGCCTCCGCAAGGCCGCGCTTGGTCGCTGCGAGCTGCACGAACAGCTGCACCCCGTGGGCGAGAGCCTCGAACGGCGGATGCGTTGTCGCGAGCATGTCCATGGCATCGGCGCAGGCGTCCAACTCCTGTCGGAACACGGCCGCGATGAGGTCGGCGCGTCGCGGAAAGTGCCGATACACGGTGCCGATCCCTACCCCGGCGCGGTCAGCAATCTCACGTACGGGCGCATCGACGCCGGAGACCGCGAATACTTCCTTGGCAGCCTGAAGCAGCACGACAAGGTTCCGCTGAGCATCGGCGCGCAGCAAGCGACCGGCCGCTGGTTCGACCGGCTTCCCCGGATCGTGTCTGGTCGGCGCCTCATTCACCCGCATTTTCCCCTTGTCAAACGGAACGCGTTCCACTTATATTCGGAGCGTGTTCCGCTTGGGCCTTGCTACCCTGCAGGTGTGATGGTGGCAACAGGCGGAAACACGTTCAACCGATGAGGTCATGATGCAGGACAAAGCCGTCGCTCTGGTCACCGGAGCCAACCAGGGGATCGGGCTGCAGATCGCCAGGGATCTCGCAAGCCACGGCTTCACGGTCCTGGTGGGCTCGCGCGACATCGCGCGCGGTCAGGAAGCAGCCCGCGACATCGGGCAGGATGCGCATGCGATCCGGCTCGACGTCACCGATCAGGCCTCGATCGCAGAAGCCTCCGAACGCGTCCGCACGGAGTTTGGCCGCCTCGACGCGCTGATCCAGAACGCAGCAATTTCCAACATTTCCAAGCGCGAGGGCCAATCGGTCGAGGACTACGCAAAGACCACACGTCCGAGCACCGTGTCGCTGGACGAGATGCGTGCCGTCTGGGAAACGAACGTCTTCGGCGTCATCGCGGTGTATCAGGCCATGCTGCCGATGCTTCGCGCCACGCCGGGTGCACGCATCGTCAACGTGTCCAGCGGAGTTGGGTCGCTCGGGCGGAACGCCGACCCGGGCTTCGCGTACCGCCAGATTTTCGGCCCGGTCTACCCGGCCTCCAAGACGGCGCTCAACGCCGTCACGCTCGCCATGGCGATCGAGCTGGAGGCCGAGGGTATCAGGGTCAACGCCGTCTCCCCGGGCTATACACGGACAAATCTGAACGGATATTCGGGGACGGAGACGGTGGAAGAGGGTGCGCGCGAGGCGGTGCGCATGGCGCTGCTCGGTCCGGATGGCCCGACCGGTGGATTCACGGGCAAGGATGGCCAGACCATTCCCTGGTGATCGGCTCGGCCGGGACTGCGTGACCAGCCCGGCTTTGCGCACCGGCAGAACGGTGTCAGGTGACGGCCGGCCGCAGGCGGTCGTAATTGCGCAGCTTGCGGAGAAGCTGAAAGAGCACGGGCTGGAGGAAACCGAGGCGTCGATCACCAGCAAGCTAAGCCGGGGAACGTTCGCCGCTACTTTCTTTTTAGCTGTTGTGGCGGCGTTGGAGATGGAAGGAGTGCAACTTGGGGATTTGTAGTTCTATTGCGCAAATTGAATAAAGTTATTGATAACGGAAAGTATGTTAACGACGATCGGACGCAACTTAGTTCTGGTGGTTGCCCATGTAGTCTGGATTATGAGGTAGCGCCTCATTTTCGGGTCTTTTTCTGGAGGATAAATTTGAGCGTTTTTGTCATAACCTCTGTTTATAGCTCGCATTATTGTTTCAGGGCTTGATGACACTGCATCTCGCAGAGGTATGAGTGCAGACCTTACCTCAGTTGGGGTAGTCGGCGAGTCTATAAAGGCAGAAAGCTGCGCTGCACTCTCTTGGTATTTTTTGCTTACAATCAAGCCAGCCCATCTACCGCCACCTTTTAGACCAAGTATTCCGCTTCGAATATCCTGGGTGAATAAAACCAAGCTGCCTTCTTTAAGAAAGGCATCAAGTTTTTCGTTTTCCTTTTTGGATAAGCTTGCCTTGTCTTCTGAGCGTCGGCAGAACAACTGATCGTTGTTAAGCATGTCTTGAAGATCAAAGAGTGTGACAAGACCCCATTCATCATGGTTTATGAAAGATATGATTGATGATAGCTGGGCCAGCCTAGCGCTTAGAACAGCTTCGGATTTCTTTGGAGTTAAGGCGATAATTGTTTTCGCTATGTCTTGCGCGGTTGGCGACGACGGAGAATGAGTAACCTGAGGAATGGCATCTGGAATTGGCGCTAATTTTGCATAAATCCAAATGCACAGTACACCCGCCAGCATAGATGTTAAGACTGCTGACGCGATCTTTTTCCTTTTATTGGAAGTAAGAACTCGTGCGAATTCCCAGGAGACTATGATAGCGCAAGCCCACGGAAGCCCAAGAAGCCATCGGACATCGTGCGGTCTCATAGAAATATAAACCGAGGCAACAGTTCCAACTGCGAGCGCACCACAGCCCTGGGCAAGCGGAGCTTCAGCCGCTCTCCGCAGCTTTTCAATATTTTCGGAAAACGACATCCCGCCCACCCTATCCCCCCCTCAAAACGAGAGTCGATAGCGTCGGATGCCCGCACCTGCATGAACCTACTCATGGTTCACACCTACGTGTGTATGCAATGCTCTTGTATGTAGTTCCCGCGTGGTGGCGGGTGCTACATAATACCGCTTAGAACCTACTTATTAGCCTTGCCGAATAGATGGGGGTCTGGGGCCTCGAGGCCCCGTCACGCGACTGCGTGCTTCGCACGACGGGGTTTGGGGCAGAGCCCCATGCTTACTGGCAGGGAGGAGCTCCACGCCTGCCGAAAGGCCCGAACCGGCTGGCTGCACAGATGGTCACCACCCGATCCCAAACGCCATGTGCTCGGGCGCTCCTGATTGTATCGTCGAACTCTGGGCGTTCACGTCGTCATAGGCAAACCCGTAAGCCAGTCCGCCCACGCTGTACCTGTGCCAGAACTGGGCGTAATAATTTGCCGGCCGGGCCGCGTAGTATGCCGAAGGCACGTCCCAGGCAGGATAACTGCCCATGACGTGGCGGTTATAGGCCGCACAAAACTGCGCCTCCAGTGCCAACTCCACGGTGTTGAGGTCGGGCACCGGGCTGCCGGTCGCCAGCGTGTTGTCGCAGAACACGATGTCCTGCGTGCTTGGCGGACCGGCCACGGTGTAGGTGCCACCCTTATAGGCGCCGTTGTTCAGGTTCACCTCGCTGAAGGTGAACTGCGTGGACGTGGTGATGCCGGTGAATTCCCTGGCACCACCGAACAGGCTCACGGTCAGCTTATGTGTCCTGTAGTAGCTCCAGACCGAGGCGACGTAGGCGTCGAAGTAGTGCGCATCCGTGCCGCCGGCCATCATGCTGGCATGGCCTGGTGCGAGTATGCGCAGGTTGGAGACGGGGCTCGTGTGGAACGCGGCCGGTGTCTGCTGGGCGAACGCGCGGTCCAGGATGGCGACAGGCGTGTTGATGCCGGTCTGCATGTGGAACGTGGCGTTGCTGCCCCAGACATCGAGCAGCAGCGGCAGGCCGAATTCGTCCACCTGCGTGGTGTTTATAAAGATGCCGCCGTTCTGGTAATTGAACTCGTACCAGTCGTAATGCACGCCGATGTTGGGGTCCGTGCCGTTCAGCGGGTTTGGCCCCGCGTAGCCGACATGGCCGTTGGAATCCTCGAGCACCTTGGTGAACAGCGGGCTGCCGAGCGAGACGAAGATGCGGCCGGACGAGATGGGCGGCAGCATCAGCGTGTGCGTCTGTGCCAGCGTGAAGGCGTAGTTCGGATAATCCTGCCCGCCTGCCGTCAGGTGTCCCGGGGCCGTGTTGTCCGCTGGCGAGGCGGCGGCCACCGTGCCGTCCGGCTTGACCCAGGACAGCGCGCCGGTGGTGGGGTTATTGCCAAGTACGGTGATGTACACCTGGCTGTCCGGATAGGCGCCGCGCGTGTTGTTGTTCAAATCCGTCACGATGACGCCTGGCACCACGGTGTAGGCGGGGTTGGCGTCGACGGTCAGCGTGGCGCTGGCCGTGGCCGTGGCACCGGTGCTGTCGGTGACCAGCACGGAGAATACCGCGCCGTTGTCGGTGCCGATGGTGCCGGGGGTGGTGTAGCTGGGCCGGACGGCGCCGCCGATCGGCACGCCGTTCTTTGACCACGCATAGGTCAGCTTGCCGGTGCCGGTGGCCTGCAGGGTGAACAGCGCCGTATGGCCGATGATCGCGGTGACGCTGGCCGGTGGCGTCACGATCACCGGGCCGCCGGTGGTGTCGGCGCCGGCGGTGCCCGTGCGTGAGGCCGCCTGCACCGATGGGTGCAAAGCGTCGGCGGAGGCCAGCGGCGCAGCGGGCCCGGAGGCTTCTGCGGAGGGCGCTGATGCGGGCGCGCCGCCGGGCGCCAGCACTTCGATCGCGCTGACCGAAGGCTGGTCCGCCGCCCCTGTGGTCAGGGTGATGGTGATGTTGCCGTAGCGGTCGGCGGATGCGGTCTCCGGCTCCACCAGCGCCACGTTCTCGCCGCCGGCCTCCTTGACGATGTCCAGCGCCGGCAGCACGACGGTGCCGTTGATGGCCACATCGAACACGCGCCCACCCACGTTCGGCCAGTACAGCTCGGCGAAGTGCAGGCGCATCGGGTAGCTCGCCAGCGGGGTCAGCCCGCCGATCTGGTAGATGGTGTCGCCCTGCCGGGACGAGCGGTACACCTGTTCCGGTGCCGCATTGGCGATGCCGGCCGTGGTTATGGCGGTGCCCTGGTTGTAATGCGCGGCACCTCCCTGGAACCCCGTGTCCGCCGAGAACACGCCGGTGGGCACCGTAGCGCCGGCGTTGATGGCCACCAGATCCAGCCCCGGCCCGGAGACGCCCAGCGGCGCCAGCGTGCTGTTCACCGTCTCGCCCGAGGCGGAGGTGACGACCGCCTGGAACAGCGCCCCGGCATCGCCGGCCTGGGTGGCCGGCGTGGTGTAGCTGGCCGCGTTGGCGCCGGGCACGGCCACGTTGTTGCGAAACCAGCGATAGGTGAACGGCCCGGTGCCGGCCACGCTCACGCTGAAGCTGGCCGGCTGGCCCAACGCGACACTCTGCGGCGCCGGCTGCAGGGTGATCACCGGCGCGCTGCCGGTGCCTGGCTGGACGATCTCCAATCCCGAGAGCTTGGGCTGGTTGGCGAGCCCGGTGAGGAAGCCGACGGTCACCTGGTTGGCGCTGTTGGCCTGCGCGGTGAAGCTTTCCACCACGGCCTGGTTCTGGCCGCCGGCGGCCGCCACGATGTCGAAGTTCAGCAGCGCCAGGGTGTTGTTCACCGTCACGTCGAACACGCGCTGGCCTGGCGTGGCGAAGGCGAAATCGGCGAAGTGCAGGCGAAGGGTGTAGTTGGCGCCGGCCTTCAGGCCGCCCACCGTGTAGCTGAACACGCCGTCCCGCTCGGCGGTATAGACGGAGGCGGGTGCCGCATCGGGCACGCCGGCCACGCTGATCGTGGCGCCGGGCTGCGCGTGGGTGCCGCCACCGGCGAAACCGGCATCCGCGCCGAAGCTGCCCACCGCGGTGCCGCTACCGGCCGCGATGGCCACAAGGTCGGTGCCCGCACTGCCGGTGCCTGATACCGCCAGGCCCACGGTGTTGCTCTGGGTGGCCAGCCCGGTGGGCCCGGTGACGGTCACGGCGAACAGCGCGCCGTTATCGCCGGCGGCGGCAGGCGGCGTGGCAAGGCTGGCCGCAGTCGCGCCGGCGATGGCGCGGCCGCGGCCGAACCACTGGTAGCTGAGCGGGCCTGTGCCGGCGGCGGCCACGCTGAACTTCGCACTCTGCCCGAGCGCCACGGTCTGCGGCGAGGGCTGTGTGGTGATGGTGGGGGCCAGCGCCTGCACCGTCAGCTCGGCGCTGGCACTCATGCGCACCAGCCCGGTGGGACCGGTCAGCCGGACGCTGAATTTGGTGGCGTTGTCTGCCAGGGCCGTCGGCGGCGTGACATAGGCGGCATTGGTCGCCCCCACAATCGCCACGCCGTTCGCGAACCACTGATAGGCGATCGGTGCGGCACCGGTGGCCCCCACAATGAAGGTGGCCGCGCTGCCGACGGTGACGCTTTGCGCGGCGGGCTGGGCGGTGATGCCCGGCGGGCCGAACCTGGCCGACGTGCCGGACGTGCACAGCGCCCCGCCGGGGAAGTTGTTGGCCACCGCGAAGCTGGTCTGGCCGGCGGCGCTGACGATGTAGGCGTAGGCGGCGTTGCCGGGATAGGGCGTGGTCGTCCACGTGCTCCAGGACAGCGGAAAGGCGCATTGCGCGTCGCTGGTGCCGGTGATGCCGACGGCCTCGGCCAGCGTGGGCAGGCGCATGCCCAGGCCGGCGCAGTAGCTCTCCGCCAGCGACTGGGTGAGTTGCGCGCCCGGCGTGGTCAGCGTGTATTCGGCGCGCGACCAGGTGAGATGCGTCAGGTTGTCGCGCGCGGTGGACGGGTTGACCACGGTGAAGCGTTCGCGTGCGGCACCGCATTGTTCCGCGTCGTAGATCTGAAACTCGTACAGCGAGTAGCCGTAAGCAGTGACGCGCGCCTGGCCCAGCATCCGCACGTAACGGGCGTGCACGGTGGGGAAGGACAGCGTCTCGATCCCGCCCTTGCCGGCGCTGTTCAGCGCGGCGCGATACCAGGTCGCATTGTCGTTGGAATATTGTATCTGATAGATGCTGGCGTAGGCGTTCTCCCAGTACAGCACTACGGTGTTGAAATTCTGCGCGGTGCCGAGATCGGTCTCGATCCAGGACGGATCGATGCCCGGTAAGGAGGCCCACCGCGTGGTGAGATTGCCGTCGAACGCGGCCGAGGCGGGCAGGTTGACGGGATCCTGCGCGCTGCTGGCGGTCGCGCGCCCGAACAGCGCGATGTTGGCACCTGGCGGGGCGATGGTCAGCACGGCCGGCGCGCTGGTGGCGGTGCCCACGATGTTACTGACGCTGACGGTGTAGCTTGCGGCATCACTGGCCTGCACCGCGGCGACGGTGAAGCCGGACGCGGTGGCGCCGGTGATCGGTGCGCCGGCCTTGAACCATTGGTAGGCCAGCGGCGCCGAGCCCGACGCGATGACGGAGAAGCTGGCCGGCTGGTTCAGCGGCACCGCCGCACCATGCGGGTTGGCGGTGATGACCGGCGCTATCGCGGCCCCCACGCTCAGCAGCGCCGGCGCCGAGGTGACGGTTTGCACGGGGTTGCCGACCGCGACGGTGAACTGCGTGGCGTTGTCCGACGCGGCCAGGACGGGCGTGGTGTAGCTGGTGGCAGTGGCGCCCGCGATGGCCGTGCCGTTGGCATACCACTGGTACATCAGCGTCGGCGATCCGGTGGCGGTGACGCTGAACTGCGCGGTCGCCCCCACCGTCGCGGTGACGGAGACCGGGCCGGAGAGGACCACCGGGGCCGCAGGTGCGGCCACGGTCAGCGTGGCGGCAGGCGAGGTGACGCTGACGCCAGGGCCGTTGGTTATGGTGACGGCATAGGCGCTGCCGTTCTGGCCGATGGTGGTGGCCGGCGTCTGGTAGGTGGCGGCGGTGGCGCCAGGGATGACCGCGCCGTTGAGCAGCCATTGGAAGCTGAGCGGCGCGGCACCGGTGGCGGTGACCGCGAACTGCGCGGACTGGCCGGCGGTGACCGCCTGGCCGGCCGGCGGCACGATCACCGAGGGCGGGCCCGCCACCGGCTGCGTGTTGGCGATCGGCCCGACGATGTAGCTGGCGGTGCCGTTGCCCAGGCCGGGCGAGGTGGCGGTGACCACGACCTGCCCGGTCTGGAACTGGCTGCGCAGGGCCACCTTCGTCATGCCGCCTTCGGCCGAAAGCTGCGGGTCCCCGGGCGACTGGTAGAGCATCGCTGCGATCGGGTTGCCGGCCGCGCCCTGCGCTGCGGTATAGGCGTCCGTCCCGTTGGCGGTGACGTATTGCTGCGAGCCGCCGACATAGGTGGCCGGTCCGCTGACCGAGAAGGTGATAGTGTTCGAGGCCGTGGGGACGACGACGCCGTTTGCATCGACGATTTTCGCGACAACGAACGCCGCGTCCGACCCGTTTGCGCTGATGGCGAAGCTGCTGCCGTCCGGCCGCACCACTTCGGGCACCAGGTCCAGCGCTATGTGGTCCGGCGTGCCGGCGGTGGTCCTGGTGTCGGTTGCGGCCACGTTGCCGTAGGCGTCGATACATTCGGCGGCGACCGTGCCCGCCTGCCACGTCACGTTCCAATGCACCTGGAACGGCATCAGCGTGGTGCTCTGGCCCAAATTGGATTGGGCGTTGGAAGTCCAGGGGTTCGGCACCTGGTCACCCTGCGAGACGCCGTTGATCAGGAGGCGCACCTTCGGGCAGTTGCTGAACGCGTTCACCTGTATGGCGCCGGCGCGGTTCCAGTGATGCGCCAGGTGCACCACCGGCTGGAGGGAGAACGGCGTCCAGGCGGACTCGTAGATGTAGTAGAGCAGTTTGGGAAACCGATTCATGTCGGTCATCGAGGCGCCGAGCGAACGCACGTTCGGCTCCGTCACGCCCTCGACGAAGTTTGAGACCTCGCCTGGCGAGTCGGCGAAATACCATTGCGCGATGCCGAACGCGCCGGCGGCGCGCGACTGGCGCCAATTGTCCAGGAACGGTGCGGCAAAGGCGAGCTCGTAGTCCCAGGCCTGGCGTGCGGTGCCGGTGCCCCAGTATTCCGAGCCCCAGGCGGGGTTGTTCTTGAATTCCTGCTTGGTGAGCACCTCGCAGCCTTCCAGCGTGCAGCCCAGTATGTCGCCGTTGGCCGGATTCGGCGTGCGATCCGCCTGCACGCGGGTGTTTATCGGATCCCATTTGACGCTGAGCGCCTTCAGGCTCTGCGCAAAAGCGGTGTCGATCGGGCCGTTATCGGCCTCCCACGCCAGGATCGAGGGGTGGTTGCGGTCGCGTATTATCATGTCGCGGTGCAGTTCGCTCTTCAGCGTCTGCATGTCGCAGGGCGGCGTGTTGCAATGCGCGCTGAACGAGCCTTCGCCTTCGCCGCTCGGCTGCACGATCATGATGCCGTAGGCATCCGCCGCGTTGACGAACGCCTCGCTTTCCGTGGAGTGGCCGGGACGCCAGAGGTTGCCGCCGGCTTGCGCCAGCAACTGCAGGTCCCGCCATTTCTGTTCTTCCGGCACGGCGGAGCCGAGCGCCGGGTAATCGTAGCGGCCGGACGCGCCCCACAGATAGTGCATCTTGCCGTTTATGTAGGGGAAGTTCGCGTCCCAGGTGATGGTGCGTATGCCAAGCGGGCTCTGCACCGCATCGACCACGGCGCCGCCTATGCTGACGATGTGGAACACCTTGTACATATACGGTTTGCCGTAGATGCTGTTGTTCGGATACCAGAGATTGGGGTTCGTCACCGTCATCTGCTGGTTGAACAGCGTGGGGTGCAGGCCCGGCGCGGCGTTCGGCGGCAATGTCTGGCTTGCCTGCGCGGACGCCACGACATTGCCGCTCGCATCGACGATCTGCGTCGTCAGCGTGGCGGCCTGCGGCGTGTTGCTCTCGTTCAGCACGTTGGTCTGCACGTTGATCAGCGCCGCACTGCTGCTGGCCGAGACCGTGGCGACGTAGGTGCCCCAGGTGCCCAGATTGGAATACACGTTTTCGGGGATGTGCACCGGGCTGGTTATGAACATGTCCACCGGCCGGAACAGGCCCGAATCGGACTGGCCGAAACGGAACCCCTGGCTGAACCCTGGCGGCTCGAAGAACGCGGCGTTCTTCGCCGCGCGCACGGCGAGCACCTGGTCGGTGCCGTCGAACTTCACGTGCGCCGTCAGGTCAACGATGAACGGCACGAACCCCACGACGTGCGTGGCCTGCGCGTCGACCGCCACCGCGCTCACGCCGGGCAGCAGCGTGCCGTTGATGAACACCTGCACGCCCGTGTGCGCGCCTTCGAACTCGACGAGCACCTTGCTGCCGGCCTGGCCGGGCGACAATGTGAAGTGGTTGCGATACCAGCTGATCGGACCGTTCAGGTCACCATCACCACCGCCCGACTCCGCGTTGATGAAGCCATCCAGCTGATCGGCGGAATACGGTATGCCGACCGTCTGCCAGCCCGCATCCGGAAAGGCGGTTGCCTGCGCGCCTGCCGGGTCGCCGAACAGGTATTTCCACTGCGTCTGTCCCAGGCTGATGGTGGTGCGCTGGGAAGGCGGCAGGCTCGCTGCACGTCCAACGCGCAAGCCTGCTGTCGACGCGATCACGCATGCACAGGCGAGCATTTGCAGCAACCTGCAGGTTGGAAACCGCTGCATGATTCGCCCTTTTGTCGATCGAAGTTCAACTTACACAACCATAGCGGATAGCAGCCGCTTTGCCAACGGTATTTCATTTGCATACCGGAACCGGATGCATCTATTACGAGCACTCAAGAATGCAAAACGCGTCTGTCTGATCGATATGATCGTACAGGATATTCCGATTTGCGTGACTCCGCCCGGAGCTACCTGACGATGTTACGCGTGAGCGACGCTGCAACGGTGGATGGCGTCATGCCGCAAACCCCCGGCGCGAACACACGGGACAGCTTTGTCGTGCATTCACCGCATCGGCAGGAACCCGCCGAGGATGGCACCGTAGAGCGCCTGGGCGATGATCGTCGTGAGCGGCGTCTGGTAGCCGTAATTCATGCCGAGGAAGCCCGGCGGCTCCAGTTTGGGCACGCTCGCCGGCGCATCGTATTCCGAGGCGATACGCGGATGCAGCTGCGCGATCGTCGGCAGCGACACGAGCAAAAACAACCCGTGCAAAGCGCCGACCAGGGCGCCGATCCACCAGTTCGCGGCGCCGAGGCTGGCGAAGAGAAAAAAGTAAAGCACGGCAAACGCCCACCCGCCTGCCAGGTACATCAGCGAGCCCATGACCACCGCGCGGCCGCGATCGGCGGTGACGAAGATTCCGAACAGGAACGGCAGGCTGAGGCGCATAGTCGGCGATAGGTGGATACGCTACATGATCGTCGGCGGGCTTGAGGACTTCAACTGTCCGGCTCTCGGACATCAGACTACCCGTCATGGTCTATCGCCGTAATACCAGACGTCTTTGGGTTGACTCTTGTGCAAGCAAGAAAGGCCTTCTTTTTTGAAAAAAAAGAAGCAAAAAACTTTTGCTTCCTGCGCAGGTTGAGCCGCTCCGGTGTATTCGGAAGTATCCCGACGCCGCAAATGCGGGGGAACCGATGCCGGTGAGCCAAACCATCAGTGCGAGCAGCCCCCCCGCAGGCACGAGCTGAGCGGCCAGACCGATGGCCGGGTCGTCACCAGTCAGCAGCATTGCGCGCCTTCGTGGCGTTTCTGAAGGGGCACTCCTATCTTCCCCTCCACCCGCGTAATGGGCGCGCTGGAAACGTAGATGTCCGTGATGAAACCCCACCGCGTCCAGTATCGGATTAGCGACTCGCCTCTGTTCGGCCAGCCGGGAGCATCGAAATTTCAGTCGTGCGCATATTCTGCTCCCCCGCATAAGCGCTCACCGTAAAGCAACGTCCATCCATGACAGGCTTGCGAGTCTGAGCAGCCATTGTGCGGCGCGGCGCCTTCCTTCAGACTCCGGCGATGCCCGAATCCGAGCCTCGCGCTGACCAGCCATCCAAGCTGCCGTGGGATTTCCATCCGGCGCTGACCGACGCGCGACTTCGGTTCTGCGCCCGACTGCTGGCCAACGCGCGCAGGGACGCGCTCGCTCTGGCGGCCTATGAAATGGGCGACGACGGATGGTCGGTCGGCTGCCGCGCCTATGCCTTCGGCAAGCAGCGCCTCAGGCGGGCTGCGGCGTCGCGGGTCCACGACTGGCTTAGCGTGCTCGACGACAGCCACCATTTCGTATTCCTGGTGGAGGGGGTGCCGGTGCGCTTCTACCGCGGCTTCGCCGAGGAGCCGACCGTGCGGACACTGCGGCGCCAGGAGTCGGAGTCCCAGCAGCTAGGGCTTGCGCTCGGCATCGACGAGGCAGAGGGGCTGGTGTTCCGAATGGCAATCGAGACCGGCATCGGCGGCGGGGTCGAGCGCGTGGTGTTCCTGGCGCTGCGTGGCGAGGAGGGACACGCCGAGTGCGCCTGGCAGGTGCCGCTGGACGCGCCGGCGGAGCGGTCAGTGCCCGGCGTGCAGCTGCGCCTGATCGATGACGACGTGCGGGAGGCGCCGGCTTCGCGACACGTGCAGGGGACGCTCGGCCAGGCGCCGCGCAGAAAGCGATCTTCAGCCGCGTAGCCGCGGGCATTGGTCGAGAGAGCAGGCTGCCTAGGAGACGGCGGGTTGGGGCCGGTCCCGCACCGTCGCCTGCCCGACCATGCGGATGCGCGCAGGCCGATGAATTTGGTACGCCCCCTGCCCTGCCCGGGCATGCAACCCTCGCCTACGGGGGCACCGCCGATGATCTCCGTACGCGCTTGCGTGGTCGATGATGAATGTCCTTAGCGAACAGCCGCTATCGGCCACGGTATCCCTAAGCCGGGCAGCGCCTGCCTAAGCTTCCTCAGCCGAAGCTTCCGGGGCGATCGTTTCCTCGACTGGGTCGGTCGCAACCTCTGAAACCTCTGCGGTCTCCGGTGGCGGCTCCTTGGCGCGCTCCCGGGCGGCGCTCAGATAGCCGAACACCAGCGGATCATGGCCCTCGAAAATCAGGTGGTACTCCGCACCGGCGGCGGCGTGGGACGCCTGGTCAATCTTGCCGAGCTTCTGAATGACCCAGCCTTCGCCCCGATCGACGGAGGTGGGTGGCAGGCTGATGATGTGGCTGGGCGCGCGCTTCTCGTCACGGCCGCGGCCTGGACCACCTTGGCCCCCCTTTCCGCCGCCTTTCCGTTCCCGGCTGTTCATGTCGAACTGCGCCGGGGCGCCCGTTTTCGCCTTGGGCGTA
>CAXTCL010000085.1:0-15003 GCA_964242035.1 uncultured Acetobacteraceae bacterium
CAGGCGGGGGGAGCAAAAGTTTTTTGGTCCTTTTTTTCAAAAAAGGACTGCTTGCCTTGCCTCGCCCTCCTCCATTTCGGTCGCGCTCAATTGGACGACCAGCAAGGCGCCTGCAAGAGGGCAAGCCCCGCTATTGCCGCCGTCTCCGCCCGCAGGATCAGCGGCCCCAGGGAGATCGGCCGCACGAAGCCGGCGCGGCGCAGGGCGTCGGTCTCGGCCGCCGCGAAGCCGCCTTCCGGGCCGATCAGCAGGGCGCGGGCCTCGCCGGCCGGGGGCGCAGGGCGGGTGCGTTCCAGCGCCACGGCGAGCGGGCGGGAAGGCGGCCAGGCGGCCAGCAGCCCGGCGAGGTCGGTCAGCGGCGCCAGGCGCGGCAGGTCCAGGCGCTCGCATTGTTCGGCGGCCTCGCGGGTAATGGCGGCCAGGCGGTCCTCGTTGATACGGGCGGCGTTGGTGCGCAGCGTGGTGACCGGCAACAGGGACGTGACACCGAGTTCGGTGGCCTGGCGCACCACCAGGTCGGTGGCGTCGCGCTTCAGCGGGGCGAAAGCCAGCACCAGCTCCCGGCTGGCGCGCTGCGGGCGCAGCTCGCGCTCCACGGCCAGCACGGCGCGGCCGCGGCGGAGCGCGCCTATGCGGGCCAGCCACTCGCCGTCCTGGCCGTTGAACACGGCGATGGCGGCGCCCGCGGCCAGGCGCAGGACGTTTGCGAGGTAGTGCGCCTGCGCCTCGCTTGGCACGAGTTCGGCGCCTATGGTGATGGGCGCGGCGATGTAGATGCGCTGCATTGACCGTTTCCTGACCGGATCGCACATAGCCCAGGTGAGCGCACAACCGGAAATCGCCCCCCACACAGACATTGCTGCCGATGGTTGGGTGGCCCGCATGCCGGCCTGGCTGCGGCCCTATCTGCTGCTGGCAAGGCTGGATCGGCCGACAGGCATCTGGCTGCTGTTCCTCCCAGGCGCCTGGGGCATCCTGCTGGCGCGCGGCACCTGGGGGCCGACGCTGCGGCTGCTGGCGCTGTTCGCCGCGGGTTCGGTGGTGATGCGGGCGGCGGGCTGCGTCGTCAACGACATGTGGGACCGCGACCTGGACGCGCAGGTTAGCCGCACAAAGGCGCGGCCGCTGGCCAGCGGGGCGCTGCGGCTGCGCCACGCGGCGGTGTTCCTGGTGCTGCTGCTCGGCGCCGGGCTGGCGGTGCTGCTGCAGCTCAACCGCACGGCACAGGTGTTGGGCGCCTGCTCGCTGATCCTGGTGTTCGTCTATCCGCTGGCCAAGCGGTTCACCTGGTGGCCGCAACTGGTGATGGGCGCCACGTTCGGCGTGGGGGCGCCGGTGGGCTATGCGGCGGCGGTGGGCCAGGTGGACGATGCGTGCCTGGCGATCTACGCCGCCGCTATCCTGTGGGATCTGGGGTTCGACACGATCTACGGGTTCCAGGACATGGAGGATGACGCGGTGGTGGGCGTGCGCAGCACGTCCCGCCGGTTCGCGCATATGCCGCGTCGGTTCGTGGGCGGGGCGTATGCCGGCTGCGTGCTGGCGCTGGCGGCGGCGGGTGCGCTTGGCGGGCTGGGGTTGGGGTTCGCTCTCGTGCTGGTGGTGCCGGTGGGCCTACTTGTGTGGCAGGTGCGGCAGTTGGATGCGGGTGATCCGCGTGGGTGCCTGGCGCTGTTCCGCTTGAATGGGTGGACGGGGGTGGGGGTGGCTTTGGCTTTGGTTGCTGGGCGGTGAAAGGAGGAAGGAAGGCCCTCTTTTTTGAAAAAAAGAAGCAAGAAACTTTTGTCCCCGCGCCTGCACTACGGCCCGTGCTGGTTCTGCCAGTGCGCGCGTTGGCAGGACCGGGCCGCGCCTTGGGGCAGGCGAGGGAGCAAAAGTTTTTTGCTTCTTTTTTTCAAAAAAGAAGGCCTTGCTTCCTTTGACCGACCCCGAAGCCTTCATACGCGCCCACACGCGCCCGGTGCAGGCGCCGCTGGTGCCGGAGTTCACGCTGCATCTGGCGACCGAGATCACGCCGATCTGGCAGGCGACCGAGGACTGGCTCGCCGCGCGCAACATTGCGCCGCCGTTCTGGGCGTTCGCCTGGCCGGGCGCCCAGGCGCTGGCGCGTCTGCTGCTGGACCGGCCGGCGCACGCGGCGGGCCGGCGTGTGCTGGATTTCGCGGCGGGGTGTGGGCTGGCGGCGCTGGCGGCCACGCGGGCGGGCGCGGCCTGTGTGGAAGCGGCGGAGATCGATGCGCTGGCGGTGGCGGCGATCGGGCTGAACGCGCGGGAGAACGGCGTAGTGGTGGGCACGCTGGCAGGGGATGTGGTGGGCCAGGCGTGCCGGTGGGACCTGATCCTGTGCGGCGACGTCTGCTACGAGGCGCCGATGGCGCGGGCGGTGACGGCCTGGTTGCGGAAATGCGCGGCGGGAGGCGCCACGGTCTGGATGGCGGACCCTGGGCGCGCCTACGTGCCGAAGGAGGGGCGGCGGGAGATCGCCGCGTATGACGTGCCTACCACGCTGGAGCTGGAGGATCATACGGTTCGGCGGACTGTGGTGTTCGAGTTGCTAGGGTAGCAAGCAAGGCCTCTTTTTTGCAAAAAGAAGCAAAACCCTTTTGCTGCTGGCGTCTGCAGGGAGGCCCGCGCCGGTTCGGCGAGCGCTGACGCCTGCACGACTTGCGCGGGCCGTGGTGCAGGCGGGGTAGCAAAAAAGAAGGCCTTGCCTTGGCTTACTGCTGCAGCTCCGCCGAAATCCCCTGCCCGGCGAGAGGCGGCTGCCCGCCTGCGTGACCGACGCGGCGGACCAGCGTGGCGCCGCACCAGATCTCGGCGCCGAAGGTGTTCCGCTCGGCCATGAGGGCTCGCATGACGACGTCATTGTCAGCGTCGGCCTGAAGCTCGGCGGGTCTGCCGTCTATCTTGCCGTCGCGAGCGAGGAAGTAGATGCGATAGTGTTTCATGTGGCCTCTGTCACAAACCCTGTTCCAGCCTGTGGGGCATTACGGGAAGACGCGGCGCGTTTGTAGTCTGCATAACAATTTTGTGACATGCAACGATTATTTGCACGCCGGAGCGGCCTGGCACGGCGGCGGCGCGATCTGGCTTCGGTTTGCTGTTTGGTAACACCGCGCTACGGTGCTGCAAGATGATGCATTTCGCCCACCATTTGCTCCACCAATACGGCACCAGCGTCATCACGCTGGCCGTGGGCATCGAGTGCGCGGGGCTGCTGTTTCCCGGCGAGACGATCTTCTTCGGCGCGGCGGTCTATGCCAGCACGACCGGGCGGCTGAGCATCGTCTCGGTGATCCTGGCGGCGATCGCCGGCGCGATACTCGGCAATATCGTGGGGTTCGTGATCGGCCGGCAGATCGGCGCGCCGGTATTGGCGCGGCATGGCTGGCGGGTGGGGCTGACGGCGCGGCGGCTTGCGCTGGGGCGCTATCTGTTCCGCGAGCATGGCGGCAAGGTGGTGTTCTTCTGCCGCTTCGTGAGCGTGCTGCGCAGCTTCAACGCGCTGCTGGCCGGGGCGAGTGCGATGCGGTGGGGGCCGTTCCTGGCCTGGACCGTGGCGGGCGGCGTAGCCTGGCCTTGCGTGCACGGGATGTTCGGCTACCTGCTGGGCGATGCGGCCAGGCGTATGTCCGGCCGGTTCCAGGTGGTGCTGGTGGTGCTGACGGTGGGTGTGGTTGTGTGGGTGCTGCGGTTCGTCAAACGCAACGAGTCGCGTCTGGAAGAGATAGCCATGCGGTCCGAAAGCTATGAGCGCCATGCCTGAGCTGAATTTGCCGATGCTTTGCCGTGTTGTGGTGGCGCTGGGGGTGTGGCTGGCCGTGCCCGCGCTGGCCGCGCCGCCCGGTGGCGATCCCGCGACGGCGCCGGCGGCCGCGCCACCGACAACGGTCGCACCCGAGGCCCCGGCCGCTGTCCCGGCGGCACCGAGGAGCACTGTGCCGTCCGTGACCGACAGTGCGGCGCCTGCGGCGCCGGCCACCACTCCCGACGCGGGCGCGCCTGTGGCCAAGGCACGCCCTGCCAGGCACGCGAGCCATGCGCACAAGCGGGCGCCTGCCGCCGCGCTGCCTGCCGAATCCAGCACGGACGCCACGGTGGCGCTGACCACGCAGCCGGGCAGCGAGCTGGAGACCACGGCCACGCGGCTCGTCGCCGGCGACCTCAGGCAGTCGCGCAGCGCCGGCGACCCGCCGGTGATGCTGGTAGGCTCGGCGAGGTTGAGCGTGAAGGCAGGGCCGGCGGCGCTGTTCGTGCAGGTGCAGTCCGCTGATTTCTGCGGGTCGGCGGGGTGCTCGACCTCGGCCTATCTGAAGAACGGGGCGGACTGGACGAAAGTGCTGGATTCGATCAGCGGGCCGATCAAGGTGTCGCGGCGGTCGCACCAGGGGATGTACGACTTGCTGGTGCACGGCCGCGATCGTTGGGTGTGGAACGGGACGGCGTATGCGGACACGCTGCCCGATCCGGCGGTGGACCTGCTGCATTCGGTGAGGAAGTAGGGCTGGGCTGGCGGAGCGTTCGAGGAGGGACCGGTAGCACTTCCGTGCGGTGTGACCGGTTGTTGCGGGCGGGCATGCCCTAAGCAAGACACGCCCGAAGCAAGGAGATAAACCACCAAGGCACCAAGAACACCAAGAGGAGGTTCGTGTCTTTTAGGTGTTGGTAACTGGTCGTTTGGCTGTGCCGCTGGGACGCTGACTCCTGCAACAAAGGGGGCAGCAGAAGACCGCTTCCTTCTTGGTGTTCTGGGTGCCTCGGTGGTTGATCTTCTTCTGGCGCCGCAACAGGCAGGGCTCTCAGGGCGCTGCCGGCTTTGACATGCGGGGGCGGACACCCCTTCTACATCTTCTGTGCCCGATCCCCTCGCCCTCTACATCCACTGGCCGTTCTGCTTGCAGAAATGCCCGTATTGCGACTTCAACAGCCACGTGCGCGACGCCATCCCGCAGGCGCGGTTTGCGTCGGCGCTGCGGGCGGAGCTGGCCTGGGAGGCGGCCAGGCTGGGGCGGCGGCCGCTCGCCTCGATCTTCTTCGGCGGTGGCACGCCGAGCCTGATGGCGCCGGAGACGGTGGCGGCGCTGATCGAAGACGCCCGCCGGCTGTTCGACGCGGCGCCGGACGTGGAGATCACGCTGGAGGCCAACCCGACCAGTGTGGAGGTGGGGCGGCTGGCGGCGTTCCGTGACGCGGGGGTGGGACGGCTGTCGCTCGGCGTGCAGGCGCTCGACGATGCGGCGCTGGCGGGGCTGGGACGGGGACATAGTGCCGCGCAGGCGATGGCGGCGCTGGAACAGGCGCGCGCGGTGTTTCCGCGCCTGTCGTTCGACCTGATCTACGCGCGGCCGGGCCAGACCCTCGCCGCCTGGCAGGCCGAGCTGGACCGGGCGCTGGCGCTGGCGGCCGACCACCTCTCGCTCTACCAGCTCACCATAGAGCCTGGCACCGCCTATGAGGGGGCGCACCGGCGCGGCGAGCTGGTGCTGCCGGACGACGACCTGGCTGAGGCGATGTACGACGCGACGGCAGAGGCGGCGGCGCGGCACGGGCTGGCCGCCTACGAGGTGTCCAACTACGCCGCACCCGGGGCGGAGAGCCGGCACAACCTAACCTACTGGCGTTACGGCGAGTATGCCGGGATCGGGCCTGGCGCGCATGGGCGGCTGCGTCTCGGCGACCCAGAGGCGGCGGACGTGGTGGCGACGCGCAGGCACCGCGCGCCGGAGGTATGGGCGGGGCGGGTGGAACGCGACGGGCATGGCAGCACGCAGGAGGAGCGCGTGGCGGTGCGCGACCGCGCGCGCGAGGCGTTGCTCATGGGGTTGCGGCTGGCAGAGGGGATCGAGGCGGCTTCGTTCCTGCGGCGGACAGGGATGGTGCTGGGCGATGCGCTGGAGCCGGAGATCCTGGCGGCGAGCGTGGAGGAGGGCTACCTGGTATGGGACGGGGTGCGGCTGGTGGCGTCCGAGGCCGGGCGGCGGCGGCTGGATGCGTTGCTGCCGCGGTTGGCGGTCTAGGGTGACACAAAGAAAGCAAGCAGTCCCCTTTCAGAAAAAAGGACCAGAAACTGAGACCTTCGCAAAACCTGCCCTGGCGGCCGTCTGACGCGCGTTTCCTGCGCTCCGGTGCCGATGGCCCTTGAGGCCACTCCGCCCCGGTGCTCAGAAACACACACCAGCCGACTCACCAGGCCAGTTTCTTCAGAGGTTCCAGTCTTTTGCTACCCCGCATTTGCAGCAGCGTGCTGCATCCGGATAAGACGCGGCAGATGAACCTGAGCAGGAAGCAGAAGTTTTTGCCTCTTTTCAAAAAAGAAGGCCTTTCCTGCTGGAAAAGAGTCAACCTCCACGCGGTCAACATCACGCAGGTTGGACATCGGCCCTATCGGGTTGACCCCGGGCGTGACCGTTGATGGAGACGATGGTCGGGTCAGATAAGTTTGAAATTTGCCGCCGTCAGATGACCCGCATTGATGAAGGTGATCGTTCCCGTGCCGTCAGGAAACGCCAGCGTGTAGTTGTTCGGTGCAGACGAATGCAGGTCTGCGAGCACCTGCGCCGTGCTGGTGAACCCGCCGCGCCCGGCCACAAAGTCGATCACTCCCGTATTGTCGAAACCATCGATCGTCAGGTTGCCGGTCGCCAGGGAACCGCCGGCGCCGTCACTCGTGCCGAGGAATATGTTCAGCCCGGTGGAGAGGTCATCGACGTAGGACGACGGCGGCCCGGCAGATGCTTCGGAGCCGCTCAGATAGAGAGCATCCGAGACGCCCGTGAACGTCATCGTGACCACGCTGCTCACCGCCGATACGGTCTCGTAGCTGCCGCCCCCATCTATCGTCGCCGTGGACGCCATCAGCGACACCTTGTCGTGCACACCGCCATCGGTGATCTGCAGAGAGGCCCTGGCACCGGGGTAACTGAAATCGAGCGTGTCATAACCCATGCCCCCGGTTACCGACACGCCGCTTGCGATGCCGGTCACCAGGTTATGGGTTCCACCAAGCAGGATGTTGGCTTGCCCGCCAGTGCCGCGCTCGCCCGAGACCACATTGACGGTATCGTAGCCGCTGCCGGCTACAATCTTCGTGCCGTACTGGCCCCCCTCGATATAGTTGTCCACGCCGTGCGTCACGATTGTGCCGCTCGTCGTCCCCAGCAGGAACGTGCCGCTGCCGGAGCCGCCCGTTACGTCCAGCGTGCCGATCGCCGGGTAGGGGCCGTAATACAGCGTGTTGTCCAGGCTGTTGTGCGATCCGCTGAATGCTACGGTGTCGGAATAGCCTGAGCTGCCCGGGCCGGCGAAATTTACCGTGTCGTTGCCGCCCAGCGCCTTGACGCCATAGGAGCCGCCGGTCAGCGAGAACCTGTTGCCCGACCCCACAGCGAAGATCGTGTCCAACCCATATCCCAGCGTGATGTCGCTGGCGCTGATGTTACCCATGATGTTGACGCGCTCGTCGCCGCCCAGGACCGTGTCCCCGCTGCCGTCCAGGCGCAGGACGTCGTTCAGGTTAGTCAAGCCATCCATCGGCGAACCGAAATCAATGAAGTTGTCGTTGCCCGACATCGCCCGGATCGTATCGTCACCGCCGCCGCCGATGACCGAGTTGCCATCGCCGAACGCCAGGATGAGGTCGTTCCCCGACGTTCCCGTCAGGGTCGCATGGCCGCTCGCCGGTCCAACGATACGCGCCATGGTGTCATCCTTTGCTTACGTGTGCATAGCACATGCACGCAAACCCGAAAGCGAACAAAGATTTGCATGCCGGCAGCATGTTACCCGACAAGTGATGGCGGGACCCGCGAA
Organism: uncultured Acetobacteraceae bacterium; assembly: GCA_964242035.1. GTDB lineage: Bacteria > Pseudomonadota > Alphaproteobacteria > Acetobacterales > Acetobacteraceae > BOG-908. Next base: position 7,810 of record CAXTCL010000085.1, read on the forward strand.
CGTCATTCGTGATCTACAACCGGACGCTGTATTCCCTCGTCCCTTTAGTGCAGGGCCGCGCGTTGTCACGGTAGCTGTCCACCTCGTGTGGACTGGATGCCAAACTTGACCATGCCTATTGCCGCGGTTGGCTTTGCTGATCTCTGAATATGCGCAGGCCGCCGATCGGACGGCAAATTTTCAAACAACTCCAGACAGTCCTGTGAGTGACCAGCTTCCGACCGTGACGAATGCGGTTCCTTCCAACGGCATCAAGCTCACCGCCGGCACCACCCAGATGTTCGACGTGATCTTCGGAAACAGCCAAACTGGGCACAACATAAACACCGGCGGCGACCCACGCCTTTACTTCTACTTGAACTATCTCGCGGGTAATCTGGACAGCGCAATCGGTTTTCCGATGGACACCCCTGCAGATCCTTCAGCGTTCTACGCGGTTGCCCGCCACTATAATTTAGGCGACCCAAACGACCTGATACCTGTCTTGGTTAACGGCTTGCACATCCGTGCAATCTGCAGCCAGAACCACACCGATTGCACGAACGGAAGCATCTGGGGCGGACTAATACGCTTGCCCGCCATATTCAGGCCTGGCGTTGTGATCGAAGTTCGATACGAGAGTCCATCTTCTGTATGGTCGTGGGCGCCTATCTGGCTTGCCAACGGGCAGCAATACACCCCGTATCCAAACACCGACGCGTTGCTGGATACGGCACGGTGAACCAGCTTATCGAGGAAGGCACCAACCAGCACCTCTTCGAAATCGATGTCAATGATAACTATACACGAAACTCGAGCGGCGCTGGCTCGACGCCAATCGGTCAACAGCTCGACTACCTTATCCCCGACATCTATGGCGTGAACTGGAATGTCGCACCGCACGTTACCTACGCTGCCAGTAGCAGCGGTTTCACATATCACACGGAGGTTGCGCCGGCTTACCTGCAGGATGCAAACATCAATTGGTCATCGACATTCCACAAACTTGTGCTGAATCGGCGCGGCGATGGAAGCAACCTCTTGGACGTCCTTATCGACGGCAAGGTGGTTGAGACAAGCTATATGGAGTTCAGCCGGGATGGCACCTACACGGATTCAAGAGGCACCAACGTGGTGGGCATGAACCTGCTTATCGGGAACCAGGCTGTTCCGGTACAGTCGCCTTTGATCACGACAACCGAAAATGACGGCGTGACGGACGGTTGGACTATCGTGGTCCAGCACATAGCTGCCAGGCAGGGGAATATAACAAACCTGTCCAAGGCGACACCTTGATTGTAATACCGACCCGCGTTGAGGGCGACACGTAGAAGGCAAGCAGTCCTTTGTTGAAAACAGGACTCCCCGCCTGCACCGCGGCGTCGCCTGGTTCTGCCAGCACGCATTTTTGCAGAACCAAGCGATAACGTCGTGCAGGCGGGGGGGGGAGTTTTCGCTTCTTCTTGTCAAAAAAGAAGGCCTTGCCTGCACGAGAGTCAGCCTCACGGCGGGCTGATACAAGACAAGCTGGAGACGGGCGACGCCGAGCGCGAAAGCTGCCCGATTGTCTGCGTCATGCGCCGCTAGCAGCCCGGTTCAGAAAACCGGGCTGCTGCGCACGATGTAGTTTGCCAGTTAGTTGGGCTTGTGGCTTGTCGGGTTGGCGATCAGCCCGTTCCAGGCAGATATCTCCTGCACAAAGATCGACCAGCCGAACGGCTTGCCGTCGTTCTCCACGGTGGCGTTGGCCCCCTGCAGCCAGGCCGGGATCGCCTGGTTGCCGATGATGATGTGCATCGCCTGCACCTTGGTGTTGCCGTTGGCGTCGGTATAGGTAGGCGCCTGGGCGTATTCCATGTAGCTGGCGACGATCAGCTTGCCGTCGATGAACTCGTAGATGGTGTTGGCGGCACCATCCCAGGACAGCACCAGGTCGTGGAAGCCGCTGGACAGGTTCTGCGGCGTCACGTTCAGCGCCGGGCCGGCATCCGGATAGAAGGCGAAGCCGGCCTGGTTGGCGCCGTAGATCTGGTGGGGCGGCGTGTTCCACTGCACGCCGTAGATGTCGGGCGTGAGGAAATCCACCTGCTGGCCGACCGGGACCGAGGGGTTATCGTTCCAGCGCGGGTAGTTGTCGTTGGCGTCGATCTCGAAGGAGTGGTTGCTGACCGCCTCCTGCACCAGGGAGGAGGGGCTGCCGAAGCCGTTCCAGGGATTGCCGCCAGGGCCGGGCGAGATCTGCGAGCCGGAGAACAGCCATATCGGGCACCAGGAATACGGGCCGGTGGGGCTGCGGTAGCGCACCTTGATGGTCATGCCCGGCCGTATCTCGTAGGGCACGCGGACCATGGCGCCGTAGACGTTGCCCTGGCTGCAATTGGTGTGGTTGTTCGAGCAGATCGCCCGCAGCTGCATGCTGTGCGGCATCATCACGTGCAGGTCGTTAGGGTCGCCCACGTTGTAGTGCCGCGCTACGGCGTAGAACGGCGCCTGGCCGGACTGCCCGGTGTCCATCGGCGCACCGACGGCGCTGAAGAGATCGCCGGCCAGGTAGCTCATGAAGAAGGTGTCGCGTATCGACTGGCCGGTGGTGAGGTTGGCACCTGGCGTCTCGGTGCCCATCAGCAGGGAGAACGCGTTGGTGGCACCCGCGGTGAGCGTCAGCCCGTTGCCCGGCAGGGCGTCGGTCCTGACTGGCAGTGGCGCGGTCTGTGGGAAGTTCTGGCCCCAGAGGAAAGTCTGAGTACGGTCGGCCGCGTCGGCGGCGCTGGCGGTGGCGAAGAGCATCGCGGCAGCTAAGGCGGCGTGTCTGATCATGAAAGCACTCATCTAAATGTGATGTGTGCTCACGTTATTGTGATAGAATTCCGGGCGCAAGCGAAATCGTGGAGGAATTGCAACGAATTCCTCTTGCTTCGTTACGGGTTTGCGTGTCGCCTGTGGCGGGAGCGGCCAAGTGGCTGAAACCATTCGGGTGGGTATAGCCGCGCCGAGGTCGTTGCGGACTGAAAACGTCAACGACCTGTCATGCGGCGATGCCGCTCCGCCCTGGCGCGCCGGGGATCAGCGGCCGAACAGGCGCTCCAGTTCGGTCCTGGTCAGCTTCAGGTAGGTGGGGCGGCCGTGGCTGCAGGTGGCGGCGCGCGGGGTGGCCTCCATCTGGCGCAGCAGGGCGTCCATCTCGGCCAGGCCGAGCCGGCGGCCGGCGCGTATGCTGCCGTGGCAGGCGAGGCGGGCGATCACCGCGTCCAGCACCTGCGCCAGCGCGGTGCTCTCGCCGTGATGGGCGAGCTCGTCGGCGATGTCGGCCACCAGGCGCTGCGGGTCGGCGGCGCCCAGCAGAGCGGGCAGCGCGCGCACCAGCACCGCACCTGGGCCGAAGCCTTCCAGCTCCAGGCCGAGGGCGGCCAACGCGGGGGCGGCCTCGGCGAGGCGGCCGGCCTGGGCGGGCCCGCAATCGACCACTGCGGGCAGCAGCAGCGCCTGGCTGCGCACGCCGCCCGCCAGCATCTGGGTGCGCAGCGCCTCGTGGGTGAGTCGCTCGTGGGCGGCGTGCTGGTCGACCAGGATCACCGCGTGGTCCGAGGTGGCGGCGACGATGTAGGTGTCGAGCAGCTGGGCCACCGGTGCGCCTAGCGGGTGGGTGGCGGCGTCCGGCACCGGTGCCGCCGGCCAGGCGCGCGCGCTGGGCAGGGCCAACGGCGCCTGCGCCTCGGCGAAGCCCATCTGGCGCACGCCGTCCTGGCTGGCGTAGGCGGCCCGCCCGGCCAGGCCGGGCGGGCTTACCAGGCGCAGGGCCGGGCGGGGTGCTGCCTGGCCGGCGCCGCCCGCAAGCGTGCGCTGCAGGGTGGAGATCACCAGGCCGCGCACCTGGTCTGGGTGGCGGAAACGCAGTTCGGTCTTGGCGGGATGCACGTTCACGTCCAGCTCGTCCGGCGGCACGTCCAGCCAGAGGGCGACCACGCCGTGGCGGCCGTGCGCCAGCACGTCCCGGTAGGCGACGCGCACGGCCACGCGCAGGACAGGGTCGGTGACGGGACGGCCGTTGACCACCAGGGATTGGCCGGACGGGGTGGCGCGGCTGACCAGCGGGGCGCAGGCGAAGCCGGCCAGCGCCAGGCCGTCACGCGCGGTGGCGACCGGGAGCAGGCAGGCGGCGGCGTCCTGGCCGAGCAGGCTAGCGACCCGGGCGGCGCGGTCCTGGGCGGGCAGGTCGAACACGATGCGGCCCTCGGTGGTGAGGCGGAAGGCGGTGGCCGGCGCGGCAAGGGCGAGGCGGGACAGAGCGGCCTCGGCGTGGTCGGCTTCGGTGCGCGGGGATTTGAGGAATTTGCGTCGGGCGGGGGTGGCGAAGAAAAGGTCGTCGACGGTGACGCGGGTGCCAGGGGGGCCGGGGGCGGGCGCGATGGGCGTGACTACGCCGCCGGCCACCGCGATGCGGTGGGCGTGGGCGGCGCCCGGCTGGCGGGAGACGATGGCGAGGCGGGCGGCGGCCCCTATGCTGGGAAGCGCCTCGCCGCGGAAGCCGAGGGTGGCGATGCGCACCAGGTCGCCGTCTGCCAGCTTGCTGGTGCAGTGGCGCTGCACGGCCAGCGTGAGGCAATCGGGCGACATGCCGTGGCCGTCATCGGTGACCTCGATGCGTTCGATGCCGCCGCCGGTCAGGGCCACTGCGATGCGGGTGGCGCCGGCATCCAGCGCGTTCTCGACCAGCTCCTTCAGCGCGGCGGCAGGGCGCTCGATGACCTCGCCGGCGGCGATTCGGTTCACCAGCGCTTCCGGGAGCTGGCGGATGCGGGGGGGCGGCGGGGACAGGGTGGGGCCGGGACTCGTCATGCTTTGGGGGAGTTTAGCGTGTTTTGGTTTGGGGTGGTTAAAGGGCGGTGGGGCGCTGGGTGAAGCAAGGGGATGAACCACCAAGGGCACCAGGAGGCGGTGTCCTATTCTGGCCGGCTCGGGCTGTGATTGGCCTGTCAGGTTTGGAGCGCAGGGCGGTCAGTCGATGATCCTGCAGGACGCTTCTGCTTAATGGGTGGGGTGGCTCGCGGGTTTGGGCTGGTTTCGAACGAGGATTAAACACGAAGGGCACGAAGGGCACGAAGAAGAATGGTGTGCTGCGCACGATGATTGCGGGACTTGTTTGAAATCAAATAGCTCTTTTAATCGCACTTGCGACGGTGTGTTTCTGGACAGGCACGCGCGCGGCCAATGCGGGTAAGTAAGAGTTTTTGCTTCTTCTTAAAAAAAGAAGGCCTTGCTTGCCTTGGCTACATAGGACGACGCGTATGAGCGCGCCGGCTCGTGCTTCTTCGTATCCTTTGTGTCCTTCCTGTTTAGGCTGTGCCAGCCAAACAGCGGACACCTGGTCAGGCCGCCCTCGGCGCGAGATTTCCGCCAGACACGGCACAGCCGCCGCGAGATGACTCGCGGCGGCTGTTACAGCGGACGGACCGAACGGTTTGCGAACTTGCCTTACGCAGCGTCGCTCTTCTTCTCGTTGCGCTTGCGCTCGTTGGGGTCCAGCCACTTCTTGCGTATGCGCACGGCGGAGGGCGTCACTTCGACCAGCTCGTCGTCTTCGATGTAGGCGATCGACTGTTCCAGATTCAGGCGGCGCGGCGGGATCAGCAGCATCGCGTCGTCCTTGCCGGCGGCGCGGATGTTGGTGAGCTTCTTTTCCTTGATCGGGTTGATGTCGAGGTCGCTGCCGCGCGAGTGCTCGCCCAGGATCATGCCGACATAGACGGCCTCGCCGGGGTTGACGAACAGGGTGCCGCGCTCCTGGAGATACCACAGGGCGTATTGCACGGCGTGGCCGGCTTCGGAGCTGATCAGCGAACCGTTGCGGCGGCCTTCGATGGTGCCGGCCCAGGGGCGATAGCCGGCGAACAGGCGGTTCATGATGCCGGTGCCGCGGGTGTCGGTGAGGAACTCGCCGTGGTAGCCGATCAGGCCGCGGCTGGGCATGATGAAGGTGAGGCGCACCTTGCCGCCGCCGGACGGGCGCATGTCCTGCATCTGCGCCTTGCGGCGGGACAGCTTCTCGACAACCACGCCGGAATACGGCTCGTCCACGTCCACCAGGACCTCTTCGAACGGCTCCTCGCGCTCGCCCGTCTCCGGGTTCGGCTGGGTCAGGACGCGCGGGCGGCCGATTGCCAGCTCGAAGCCTTCGCGTCGCATCGTCTCTATCAGAACGCCCAGCTGGAGCTCGCCGCGGCCGGCGACCTCGAAGGCGTCGGCCTCGTTGCTGTCGCTGACCTTGATGGCGACGTTGCCTTCGGCCTCGCGGTAGAGGCGGTCGCGTATCTGGCGCGAGGTGACCTTCTTGCCTTCCTTGCCGCCGAGCGGGCCGTCATTGACGCGGAACGTCATCGCCAGCGTCGGCGGATCGACGGGGATGGCGTGCAGCGGCTCGGTCAGCTCGGGGGCGCCGATGCTGTCGGGGATGGTGGCGTCGGTCAGGCCGGCGACGGCCACGATGTCACCGGCCTCGGCTTCTTCCACGGTGACGCGGTCCAGGCCGCGGAAGCCCAGCAGCTTGGTGAGGCGGCCGGTCTCGACCGTGGTGCCGTCCTGGCGCAGGACCTTGACCTGCATGTTGAGCTTGGCACGGCCCTGCTCGACGCGGCCGGTGAGCACGCGGCCGAGGAAGAGGTCGTATTCCAGGATGGAGGCGACCATGGCGAAGGGCGCTTCCTTGTCCAACGTGGGGGCGTGGACATGGCTGAGCACCAGGTTGAACAGGGCGCTGAGGTCCTTGCGCGGGCCTTCCAGCTCGGCATCGGCCCAGCCCTGGCGGCCGGAGGCGTAGAGCATCGGGAAGTCGAGCTGCTCGTCGGTCGCGCCCAGAGCGGCGAACAGGTCGAAGACTTCGGTGTGGACCTCGTCGGCGCGGGCGTCCTGTCGGTCGATCTTGTTGACCACGACGATGGGCTTGATGCCGCGCTGGAGGGCCTTGCCGACGACGAACTTGGTCTGCGGGAGGACGCCTTCGGCGGCATCGACCAGGACGATGGCGCCGTCCACCATGTTGAGGATGCGCTCGACCTCGCCGCCGAAATCGGCGTGGCCAGGGGTGTCGACAATGTTGATGCGGGTGTCTTGCCACACGACACTGGCGCATTTGGCCAGGATGGTGATGCCGCGCTCCTTCTCCAGGTCGTTGCGGTCGAGCGCGCGCTCGACGACGGCCTGGTGCTCGCGATAGGCGCC
>CAXTCL010000086.1:0-14988 GCA_964242035.1 uncultured Acetobacteraceae bacterium
ATGGTGGGGCCGTCCGCCATCGGGTCGGTGAACGGCATGCCGATCTCGATCAGGTCGGCACCCGCCCCGGGCATGCCCTGCAGGATGGCCATGCTGGTGGCGGGGTCCGGGTCGTACGCTTCCAGGAACGGGATCAGCGCGCCGCGGCCCTCGCGCTTGAGCGCCGCGAACTTGGCCTCGATCCGGCTCATGCGTCGGGAGCTACAGAGTAGGAGAAACCACCAAGGACACCAAGAAGAGGTCGCTTAGTTCTTGGTGTCCTTGGTGGTTCAATCTCTTTGGCCGCGCCGTTCAAAGCTTGGCTCCCAAATGCTCGGCCACGGTGAAGATATCCTTGTCGCCACGCCCGGACAGATTTAGCAAAACAATCTGATCCGCCTCCATACCAGGTGCGATCTTCTCGATATGCGCCAGCGCATGCGCGCACTCCAGCGCCGGGATGATCCCCTCCGTGCGGCTGCACAGCTGGAACGAAGCCAACGCCTCGTCATCGGTGATGCCCACATACTCCGCGCGCCCGATATCGTGCAGCCAGGCATGCTCCGGCCCGATCCCCGGGTAATCCAGCCCGGCGCTGATGCTGTGCGCCTCGGTGATCTGCCCGTCATCGTCCTGCAGCAGATACGTGCGATTGCCGTGCAGCACGCCGGGCCGCCCGCGCTCGATGCTGGCCGCCTGCGCGCCGCTGTCCAGGCCGCGGCCCGCCGCTTCCACGCCGATCAGCCTTACCGACGGCTCGTCGAGGAACGGGTGGAAAATCCCCATCGCGTTGCTGCCGCCGCCGACGCTGGCCACCACCACGTCCGGCAGCCGGCCCTCGGCTGCCATCATCTGCGCCCGCGCCTCAGTGCCGATCACGCTCTGGAAGTCTCGCACCATTGCCGGATACGGATGCGGCCCGGCCACCGTGCCCAGCAGGAAATACGTGTCCGTCACGTTGGCCACCCAGTCACGCATCGCCTCGTTCATCGCATCCTTCAGCGTGCCGGCGCCGGTGGTCACCGGCACCACCTCGGCGCCCAGCAGCTTCATGCGGAACACGTTCGGCTTTTGCCGCTCCACATCCACCGCACCCATGTAGATCACGCACGGCATGCCCATCAGCGCGCACACCGTGGCCGTGGCCACGCCATGCTGCCCCGCGCCGGTCTCCGCGATGATGCGCGTCTTACCCATGCGACGCGCCAGCAGGATCTGCCCCATGCAGGAGTTCACCTTGTGGGCGCCGGTGTGGTTCAGCTCCTCGCGCTTGAAATATATCTTCGCCCCGCCCCATAGCTTCGTCAGCCGCTCGGCGAACCACAGCGGGCTCGGGCGGCCCACGTAGTCCTTCAGGTAGTAGTCCAGCTCCTTCTGGAAGCTCGGGTCGCGCTTGGTCGCTTCGTAGGCGGTGTCCAGCTCGAGGACGAGCGGCATCAGCGTCTCGGCCACGAACCTGCCGCCATAGGCGCCGAAGCGGCCCTGGCCGTCCGGGCCGGAGCGCAAGGTGTTGGGCAGCGCGGGTGCGTGGTTCAAAAGGCGGCTCCTCGGGCGGGCAAGCGGGGGTGATAGCCTGGACTGAGTTGGGTTGTAAGGAAGAAAGCAAGCAGTCCTTTTTTGAAAAAAGGACCAAAAAACTTTTGCTCCTGGCGCGGCGGAGGCGGGCGCGCCGGAATAACGGGCGGGCGCCTGTTGCCTTGCGCACGTGCAAACCACACAACGCACCCCATGCTGCACGCCATTTCAGGCCGCGCGGGCGGGCCACCCACCTGGCTGGACCTCGACCGCGCCACCGAAGCCGAAATAGAGGACGCCGCGCGCCGGACCGGCCTGCGCGTGCCCAGCCTGGCAGAAGTGGCCGAGATCGAGTCGTCCAGTCGCCTAGCCGTGGACTCCGGCACGCTCACCCTTACCATGTCCATGCTCAGCCGGAGTGCGGCCGGCATACGCGCGGTGGCACCAATCGGCTTCGTGGTGACACCAGACCGCCTGCTGACGGTCCGCTTCGCCGAATCCGTCCTGGTGGACAATTTCGCCCGCACCTGGCGCGCCCCGGACGGCCCGGCCTCAGGCATGCACCCCTTCCTGGGCCTGCTCGAGGCCATGGTGGACCGCCTGGCCGACGTGCTGGAACAGCTCTCCGGCGAGATGGACGCCCTCTCGGCCGCGCTGTTCCGCGACGGACCCGCCGGCCGCCTGTCCGGCCGCCGCCGCACCTCCTTCCTGCAGGAGACGCTGATAGAAATCGGCGAACGCGGTGCCCGAATCTCCCAATTGCGCGACAGCCTGCTCGGCATCGGCCGGATCGTCCGCTACGTGCCGCAAGCCGTCACCTGGCCCACCGAAGCCGACGTACACCGACTCGCCACGCTGGACCGCGACGTGGCCTCGCTCAACGACTACGACGTCCAGCTCAACGACCGCGTCCAGTTCCTGCTGGATGCGACACTGGGCTTCATCAGCATCGACCAGAACGACACGATAAAGGTGCTGACCGTCGTCAGCATCGTGGGCATCCCGCCCACCTTCATCGCCAGCCTGTACGGCATGAACTTCCACGACATGCCGGAGCTGGGGTGGCGTTATGGATACCCGTATGCCCTCTGTCTGATCGCGCTCAGCATCGTGGTGCCGCTCGCGCTGTTCTGGCGCAAGGGGTGGCTGTAAGGAGAGGCAAGGAAGGCCTTCTTTTTTGAAAAAAAGAAGCAAAAAACTTTTGTTTTCCGCATCTGCAACAGCCGGCTTTTTCCGGAAAAACCGAGGCGGTTGAGCAGCGGGGCAGCGAAAGTTTTTTGCTTCTTTTTTTCAAAAAAGAAGGCCTTGCTTTCTTTGAAGTGATTGTTTTCAACCTGCATCGACATCACAGGAGAAATCCCGATGCGCCTGAAAGCCATCCTGGCCGCAGCACTTCTGTTTGCCCTCCCGGCACACGCGAAGTCGCCAAAGCGCGGTGTCGCCTATGACCTGGCGTCCGCCGCAGATATGAACGCGCTCTCGCCTGGCGTAAGCTGGTGGTATAACTGGGGCTCGACGCCAAATCCCGCGCTGCCCGGCACGGCGCAGACCACCTACGGCATGGATTACCTGCCGATGCTGTGGAACTTCGATTTCAGTTCTGCGCAGGTCATCGCCTATCTGAAAACAAACCCGCAGATCCACTACCTGCTGGTGCTCAACGAGCCGAATGTCGGCGGCCAATCCTGGGTGACGCCCCAGCAGGCGGCGGCGGCGTGGCCGCAATACGAGGCCGTGGCACTTGCCACCGGCGTCAAGATCGTCGGGCCGCAGATCACCTGGGGTAGCATGCCGGACTACCAGGACCCGGTGGCCTGGCTGGACGCGTTCCTCGCCGCCTACGAACAGGCGCACGGCCATGCGCCGCAGGTCGATTACCTGGGGTTCCACTGGTACGATTACGGCCTGGCAGCCCAGCTCGATCGCCTGAAGAAATACAACAAGCCATTATGGATCACGGAGTTTGCGAATTGGCATAGCGGCGATCCTGCCGCGATTCTGACGTTGCAGGAGCAGAAGCGGCAGATGCGGGCGATGGTGACGATACTGGAGCACAGGTCCGATGTGTTCCGCTACGCGTGGTTCACCGGGCGCGTGTCGCCGGACCCGCATTACGCGAGCCTGCTGGCGCCAGCGCCTGGTCAACTCACCGGGCTTGGAAAATTGTATCTGACGCTACCGTATTGACGGCGCGAGACCACCCGACTGGCCTTGGCGATTATCATCCTCCCGCTCGCTGCTGATCGGCACGGTCCGCACCAAAGGCGGCGACAGCACACTCGCTTCCAGCCGCCTGCTAGAACCGATCGTCTCGTGCAGCCGGGCGATCACGCAGGCGGCGTGTCCGCCGGAGGGCAATGCCGCACGTTCGCCAGGCGAGAGTGCGTAGGCCAGCAGCCGCCAGTCCACGTCCTCAGCGAAGCCGTCCTCCGCCAGCCAGTCCAGGAGCTTGCGTGCGCCGCCGGCGCTCAGAAGGTAGCCGTCCGCGCCGGGGGCGTTGCGCTCCGGCGGAAACCGGGCCAGCGCGTCGGCCACGGTCAGCACCCGGAACGCGGCTTCGGGCGCGCGCGGCGCCATGCGGTCGTTGACGAAACACAAATCGAACCCTTCGGGCAGCGTAAACACGCCCCAGCGTTCCGGCAGGTCTAGCAGCGGCATCGCGTCGTCCTCCACCACCAGGCAGTGCGACAGGCCGCGCGCCAGCATCGCCTCCCAGGCGGCGGCATGGGCCAGGAAGCAGCCGAGAGTGCCCCGCCGGGCAGGGGCGCCACCCAGGCGTAGAATCGCCGGGCCGGACAGCCGCGCGCCCTCCAGGCCGGGCACGCGGAATTGCGGCATGCGGCAGCCGGCGAAATGCGCCGCGGTTTCGGCCATGCGCGCGGGGTTGCGGTCCAGGTTGAGTATGGCGATCGAGGGTGCCGGACCGCTGGCTGGCGCGTGGGCAAGCGTTCCCGCCAGCGCGGCGTAGCCAAGCGCCGACCGCCGCCGCGACGCCGAGTCTGGGTCCGGGGCGTGCACGAAGGCGGCGGCCGCGGCCGGGTAATCGCGTGCCTGCAGCAGCAGGTTGCCGAGTAGCCTGGCCCGTGGACCGTCCCCGGGCGCCGCGGCAGCCAGCGCGGCGGCGCGGCGTGTCATGTCTGCCAGCTCGGCCTGCGGGTAGGCGTGCAGCGAGGCCATGTGCACTAGCCAGACATCGTCCGGAAAGGCGGCACGGGCGGCGCGGAAGACCGGGTCCCCCTCGGCATGAAGGTGCAGCGCCGCCAGGCCTGCCTTGAGCTGCAGCGCCGCCCGCCAGTCTCCTTTATCGGCCGCCAGGCGTGCGCGGCAGGCCGCCAGCGATGCTTCCCCTTCGTTCATGCCAGCCGCGCGCACACTGCCTCCTTTTCCGCGATTGGGGCGGCCCTGCTTTGCAACGCCGCCGCACCCCCCATTTTCGTGCCAGCACACAACGCGCCCAAATGGAGACAAGTCGCCCGCATGGTTGCACCCATCGCAGACCGCATCCCCGCATGACCGCCGCCCTGGAAGAAGTCGCCCGCGTTTTCCGCCGCAGTTTGCCGGACGGCGGCGAACTGTCGCTCTCCCGCATCGACGGGCTGGACAGGCTTGGGATACCCGTGGTGCAGGCGGCCTGGCTGGCGCCCGACGGCATGGCCGTCACCGGCTACGGCTACGGGCTGACGGAGATCGAGGCACAGGTCGGCGCTCTGGGAGAGCTGTGCGAGGAGGTGCATGTCGGCGCCTGGCTCGCCGGCGCACCACGAATCCAGGCGAGCTACGCCGCGCTGGGACCCGGCGAGGCGGTCGATCCGCTGACCCTCTGCCTGCAAGCAGGCTCGCACTACACGCCGGATATGAGCCTGTCCTGGGTCGCAGGGCACCGCTGGCCCGATGGCGCGCGCGTGCTGGTGCCGGCCGAGTGGGTGGCGGCGCACGCCTACCAGATGGCGGAACCCGCCCGGCTGATTACACCGATCACCAACGGCCTGGGCGCCGGCGTGGACCTGGCGCACGCCATCGCGCACGGCGTGATGGAGCTGCTGCAGCGCGACGGCAACGTGACCTCCTATCGCGCCTTGGACGAGGGCGTGGTGATCGACCTGCCGCCTGGCGCGCTGCCCGAGGTGGACGGGCTCCTGGCCCGCCTGCGTGCCGCCGGGCTGCGGCCACTCGTCAAGCTGGCGGGCACGGAACTCGGCCTGGCCAACATCTACGTGGTGGGCGACGACACGTGCGAGGCCGACTTCTCGTTGCAGGTCAGCGCCTGCGGCGAAGCCTCGCACCCCGATGCGTCGCGCGCCGTGCGCAAGGCGCTGCTGGAGTTCGTGGGCTCGCGCGCCCGCAAGGCGGCCACCCACGGCCCGGTCGCGCGTGCCCGCACGGTGCTGCCCGCCGGCTACGTGGCCCGGCGGGTCGCCAGCGACCTGGGCGCGGAAGAGGTCCGCGCGCTGGATGCCATGGCCGGATGGCTGGTGATGCCACAGGGCGAGCTGAGCACGCTGCTGGCGCAGACGGCCTTTCGCCAGGCGCGCCGTGTTGCTCTCGCGGATCTGCCGAGCGTGCCGTCAGAGTTCGTGGCCGGCTCGCAGGCGCGGCTGGCGTTCCTCGCCGGGCGTCTAAGCGAGGCGGGGCTGGGGATCGTGGTGGTGGATTGCTCCCCGGCGGACAGCCCGGTGCGGGTGGTGCGCGCGATCGTGCCCGGCCTGGAGAGCGAGACGATGAGCTACCACCGCATAGGATGGCGCGGCGTCGCCCGGCTGCGCGCGCGGGGAGACGCGCTGGTGCTGGAGGCGCCGCGTGCGGGCGCGCTGCGCGTCCAGCTGCGGCCGGAGGACGAAGCGATCTGCGGCGGCCCGGCCTGGCTGGACACCGACCGTATCGCCAGCCTGACGGCGCAACTCTATCCGTTGTATCGTGAGTGTGGCCCCTTCGCGGCGCAGCGCCGCCTGCGGGAGAGCGCTTGCGCGTTGCAGTGAAACCTTCGCTCCCCGCATCTGGACCAGCCGGGTGCTCCAGGAAACACTGAGGCGCGTCAGCGTCGGGGAGACAAAAGTTTTTTGCTTTTTTTTCTCAAAAAAGAAGGCCTTCCTTGCTTCTGCACAATCAACCAAGCCCAATCGCCTGGGCAACGCAGGAGCTACACCGCGATGATCATACGTTTGGGGCTATGCGGAGCACTCGCGCTGGCGGCGTTCTCTCCACTGGCGGCGGCGGCAGACACGGCCGTCGGGCACGTGACCGGGATCGGCGGCGTGTTCGTGAAGAGCAAGAACCCGCAGGCGCTCGCCGCCTGGTATCGCGACATGCTGGGCATCAAGTTGGAGGCTTGGGGAGGTGCGACGTTGAGCTATGACGCGCCGCTGCATCCTCCGAAGGCCGCATGGATCGCACTGCCGGCGAACAGCAAATACACCGCGCCGTCCTCGCGCGATTTCATGCTGGATTTCGCGGTGGACAACCTCGATGCGATCGTGGCCCGCCTTGCCGCCAACGGCGTGCCGGTGCTGAAGCGGGACGATAGCGATCCCAGCGGGCGGTTCGCCTGGATCCTCGATCCGGATGGCACGAAGATCGAGCTGTGGCAGTCTACAGGGAAATCGCACTGAGATAGCTTGGACAAGAAAGCAAGGCCTTCTTTTTTGAAAAAAGAAGCAAAAAACTTTTAATACCGCAACGCTCGTGCGCCTCGATGTGTCCTGGACCACCCGCGCTGGTGCAGATGCGGGAGAACAAAAGTTTTTTGGTGCTTTTTTTCAAAAAAGGACTGCTTGCTTGCTATCGCTTCCTGTCGACGAGACTTCGGTGCAATTTAGGTTTTATTTAATGTGGACGTAGCAACCGAGCCGGTGCGCGTGCGCCGCCTACTTTTTTTAAGCCTCGTCGTACTCCTTTCTGCCCTATTGATCGGCCTGGGCGCGAGGGCAATCGCCCCCGACGGATGGACGGCGCTGCGCGTCGCCATCTTCGCCTGCCTCATACTCAACGCGCCCTGGCTGGCCCTGTCGGCGGCGACTGGGTTGGTCGGCTTCGCCATGCGCATGGGCGCGGCTGACCCCGTGCAGGCAGTGCTGCCGCAGCTTGCCCTGCCGCAAGCCAGCACGCCTGCCACGCTGCGCACCGCCATAGCCGTCTGCGTGCGCGACGAGGACGTGGCCGCGGTGTTCGGCCGACTCGCCCGGCTCTCGGCCGAGATCGGGCGCGCCGGACGGTCGGCGCAGTATGCGCTGTGCGTGCTGTCCGATACCGCGTCTGACGCGATCGCGGCCGAAGAGGCGGCGGCGGCACGGCTGCGCGCCGGAGGCGGACCGGAGGTGCTCTACCGCAGGCGCACGGCCAACACCGGCTTCAAGGCCGGCAACGTCATGTCCTTCCTGGACGCGCATACCGACGCATTCGCGCTTATGCTGTGCCTGGACGCCGACAGCGAGATGGCGCTGCCCACGATCGAGCGCATGGCGTCCATCATGCAGGCGGACCCTCGCCTGGCCATGCTGCAAGCCACCTTCCAGGGCCATGGCGCGCACGCCCCGTTCTCGCGGCTGTTCGGCTTCGGCCACCGCCACGGCCTGCGCGTATGGGCGACGGGACAGGCCTGGTGGCAGGCCGACCAGGGGCCCTACTGGGGCCACAACGCGATGGTGCGCGTGGCGCCGTTCCGTGCCCATTGCCGGCTGGACCCGTTGCCGGACGGCAGCCTGATCCTGAGCCATGACCACGTGGAGGCGGCCCGCCTGCAGGCAGCCGGCTGGAAGCTGCGCGTGCTGGCCAGCGACGAGGGCTCCAGCGAGAGCCACCCGCCCACTTTGCCCGACTACCTGGTGCGCGACGTGCGCTGGGCGGCCGGCAACATGCAATACCGCCATCTGCTGCGCCGGCCCGATCTGGGTCCGTTGGGCCGGCTGCAGATGCTGCAGGCGATCCTGCATTATGTCCTGACACCGTTCTGGTTCGCCATGTTGCCGCTCGCGGCCCTGAACGCCGCGTCGGGCGGCGCGAACGTCGCCCGCGCGCCTGTCCTGTGGCTGCTGGCCGCCGGCTGGCTGACGCTGCACGCACCGAAACTGCTCGGCTACGCGGAAGTGCTGCTGCGTCCGGCGATGTCGCGCCAATTCGGCGGTGCTGCCTTTTTCGCCTGGGGCTGCCTGAAGGAAATAGGTGCGACCCTGCTGCAGGACCCGATCATCGCCGCGCACAAGACGTGGGCGGTGCTCGGCCTGGCGCTTGGCCGGCGTGTCGGTTGGAGCGCCCAAATGCGCGACGGTCACGCTATCGGCTGGGCGGTCGCCATACGGATGTTCTGGCCGCATACCTTGACCGGTGTCTTGCTGCTTGGGTTGTTCTGGTCGACGTCCTGGTTTGCCTGTTTGGCCTGTCTGCCGTTCTTGACAGGCCTGGTGCTGGCGGTGCCGTTTGCTGTTTTGACGTCTGTGCCGGACTCGCAAGAAAGCAAGCAAGGCCTTCTTTTTTGAAAAAAGAAGCAAAAAACTTTTGTCCGGCTGTCGCGGACCTAACCGATAGGCGCGACAGCGGAGTCAAAAGTTTTTTGGTCCTTCTTTCCAAAAAAGGACTGCTTGCTTACTTCGAAACGTCACTCACGAACTGACGGATGAGGAACGTACCCAATCCGGTCGTCAGGTCGTAACCGGGTGTGGCCGCGTAGGCGCCGTTGCTGCCGACAGTGATGTCGTGAAAGCCGCCTTTCGGATAACTGCCGAGGACGCCGCCGGTGCCGCCCGTCCCGTCATACAAGCCGTACAGACGCGGTCCGGCCAGAGCGAGGCTCGGGTTCGCGCTGAGAGCGCGCGCCCAGATGCCGAGCGAGAGCGGCGAGGACAGGCTCGTGCCGCCGACGCCTTCGGCCACCCCGTTGACATAGACCAGCGCCCCGGAGTTCGGATCGGCGTCCATCGCCACATCCGGCACGCCCCTCGTGCCCGTTGTAGCCAGAACCGCCACAGCCGCCTCCTGCCAGGCCGGGCTGGTCTCGAACTGGGACACGCCGCCGCCGCCGGCATACCAGGTGATTTCCTTGTCGTAGCTGCCGTTGGCGTTGGTCAGCAACGTGGTGCCGCCTACTGCCACCACGTAAGGGCTTGCCGCCGGATAGTTCACCAGCGGCGCACCGAGCGGCACGCCGTTCACGCCGGCCGGACCCACGGGGCAGAACGACCCGGTATCGCCGGCGGAGGCGAAGAAGCTCTGTCCTTGCGAGGCGGCTTCCAGGAAGATCATGTCGTCAACGGCCATCGAGCCGTCCACGTAGGGGAATATCTCGCATTCCCCTAAAGACGCGCTTGCAGCCTTCGCCTTGTCGTCCGTGGCCCAGCGCGAGAACTCCAGCGCCAGGTCGGAGTCCGACAGCGTGGTCGTATCGTAGAGGTAGAGCATCTTCAGGTTCTGTGCCACGCCGGAGGAATACTGCGTGTCGAGGTCCCACTCGTCGGCGCCAGAGACGTCGGTGCTGGCAACGCCCACCGGCACCACAGTCACCGGCACCTGCGGCAGGCCGAACGCCTTCTCCTCGATGCGAAGGTCCGACAGCACGCCGGTGAGGTCGCCTTCGGCCATGATGGCGATCGAGGCGCGACGCGGCGGCGGGGTTGTGGTCGCGCCATAGATGGCGAGGAACTGGGTCGGATTGTAGCTGACCAGGTATTGCGGCAGCGGAAACTCGATCGTCGGCATCATCCTGCCCACGGTGTTCAGGCCGAGCACGGCGCTCACGCTGCCGCCGAGCGCCGCCGGGACTGCCGCGGCCGTAAGGTTGACGAACTGCGTGTTGCCGCCGATCGAGACCTTCTCCAACGTGGTATTGAAGGCCGATGTGGCCTGTGCTGCGGTGCCATCAGCGCTGATCAGCAGGTGGTTCGGTTCCACCGTAATGCCGGTGAAGCCGGCCTTTTTCAAATACGCGACGACCGCGTCGATACTAGCTGTGGGCGCGCCGTAGCTGGTGGCGAACTGCTTGGGTGTGAGGAACTGGCCGTAGGCCGCGTTCGATGGCTGGGACTGCGCCTGCACCAGACTGAGCAGCGCCGCCTTGTTCTGCATCTGCAGCCCGATGCGCAGCGTGAGCGGTTGCGACGCGGCCACCGCGCCCATGTCCGTGGCGCCTGTCAGCGCGCTTACCGGGACACCCTGTGTGGCTGTCGCGACCCAGGTTGTGGCGCGGGCTGAGAAGGGCGTGGCCAGAGCAGTGGCGGCGAGCAAGGCGGCAGCCAACGCTGGAGCCGCTGTCGGAAGACGCTGGTTCATTACAAATATGATCCTCGCAATGTGCATGGGTGCCATGACCCTTGTGTATTACGAGGAGAGAAAGAATCGGATGCGACGTTAACGGTTTGGTGAACATATCGGGCCGGGAGGCGGTCGATGCAGGAAGGAAGCAAGGCCTTCTTTTTTGAAAAAAAGAAGCAAAACTTTTGCTCCTGGCGCCTGCACGAGGCTCCGCCTCAATCCTGCAGGTTTGTGCGCCTGCAGAACCAAGCCCGGCCTGCGTGCAGGCGGGGAGCCTTCACTTCGCCTTCGCTACTACTCCCGCCAGATTGGCGACATCGATCGTCCCCACACCTGCCGCCGGACTATACCCGTAATTCCCCTTGTAGAACTCGTTCCCGCCCGCCTTGATGAACCGCAACGGCGCATGCGCCCCCTCATACCCCGCCAGCAGCTTGCCTTGGGCGTAGAGCAACGGATTGAGGAAACCCACGCGTCCGCCGGCGCTCTGCGCGAGGAGCTGGGTCACGCCGTTGAGCTGCGGCGCGGAGAAGCTGGTGCCGCCGGCCTGCTCGAAACCGTAGGTGCTGCCCGGAGCGCTGGACGTGTAGCCGATGACGTAGCCCGTCTCCGGATCGGCATTCAGCGACACGTCCGGAACGTTGCGTCCGGCGAAGCCCGCCGGCAGTGTATAGAGGACCGTCGGCGGCACGGTATCCTCGTCGATGAGTTGCTGGTCCGGCTGGCTAACCTGCACGCCGTTCACGCCCTTCTGGTAGACCGGCACGGGAAAATGGATGCTTACGCCACCGCCGCCGCCCACCGGCAATATGCCGCAGGCGACGGGATCCAGCTTCAGCGCCTGGCATAGCGGCAACAGGTAGTCCCAGCCCCATACGCGCTCCGTGGGGATCGTGATCACCACGTCCGGCTTGTGCTTGACGGCAAACGAGAAGGTGGCGGCAAGCGTGGTGCCGCCGGCCGATGTCATCGCCGGATCGTTGCCTGGCGAGTCGATGCTGAGGGCGAGGCTGTAATCGGGTGGCGCCTGCCCGTCATTGGCGTCATAAGCGCCGGCGTCGCCCGCCGCGGCTATCATCGACTGGCCTTGCAGCCCGGCCTGCAGGAAGAGCTGGTGCAAGGCGGCCAGGCTGCCTGTCTCGGCACCGCCGATCGGGTCGGTCACCGGCGCGTTGGCGAAGTCCGCATAGACCTCCCAGTCGCCCCAGCTGACGGAGATCGCGTCGGCCAGGTTGTCGTCGATCGCCTTGGCGAACAGGTCGACGAAGCCCTGGTTGGTGTTCGGCGCCTCATAGACGAGCACGCCGGCGCCTGGCGCGATGCCGCCCGATTGTTCCACGTCCAGCGTGGTCTCGTCGGATCCCGCATCGTCGCTGGGAGCGCCCGAGCCGCCATCCACCTTTATCTCGGTGATGCGCTTCGGGCTGACCGGCAGGCCGAGGGCGGTCCAATACGTGTAGGCGTCGCTCGGCGTGAAGCTCGCCAGCGTGGCTATGCCGATCGTCCGCCCGGTGCCGTCTATCCCCGCCTTGTACAACGGCGTAGCGTTGTAGTAGTCGGCGAAGTCCGTGACGGTCCAGACGCCGGGCATGTCGGGCGGCTTGACGGCAGGCGAGCGGCGGAGCTGGACGGCGAATGGTCGCAGTGCGTCGGCCACGTGGCGTATGTGCGGATGCAGCGCCGGCCGGCTGTCGAGCCCGAAGACCGTCTGTACGAGCGGCGCGATGCGCGCGGGCATTGTCGGGCGTTGCAGCGGCGCGCGAAAGCCGTAGGCAGATGCGTGGCCTTGGGCGGCCACGGTGAAGGCGTGCAACTGCACCTGGAAGGCGCGCTCCAGTGCGGCCGGCGTGCCGGTCACGCGCAGCGTGCTGGTGCCGGCGCGTTCCACGGTAAGCCCGAAACCGGCAAGGGCTTCCTGCGCCTCGGCGATGCCGGCGTCTGACGGCCCGAAACGGCTCGCGAACTGCGATGGGGTGAGGAACTTGCGGAACAGCGTGTCACCCGGCGTGCTCACATGGGCTAGCAACGCCTCGGCACCGTCCGGGTCGGCCAGCCGCATCACTAGCGTGACGGACAGCTTCGGCTCGCGCAGCGGCCCCGCATCTGCGGGGCGAGATGCCTGCGCCGGAGGGCGCGGCGCGGCAGACGCGGCTCCTGCGGCAAAGGCGATGCAGGCTGCCGTAGCCAGCAGCAAGCGTCTGGTGTTCGCGAGCATGGCCTGGTTCTCCGATCGGGGTGTCTCGACGCATTGAGCTTGACGGACCCGCGGCACGCAAGGAGCGCCGTATGTCGGCGAAGACGGCTGACCTCTTCCAAGGAAGCAAGCAGTCCTTTTTTGAAAAAAAGGACCAAAACCTTTGCTCCCCCCGGATTTGCACCAGCCGGGTGCCTTCTGCGCGGCGCGGCTGCTGAAGCGTCGTCAGGAACAAAAGTTTTTTGCTTCTTTTTTTCAAAAAAGAAGGCCTTTCTTCCTGCCTCTCTTGTGCCCAGGAGAGGACAAGCGCCTAGCTTGCCAAGCGGCAACCAGGTGCCGCCCAAAAGGATCGAATCCACCATGGGCAAGGGCGACAAGCAGCACGGCAACCGCGAGGCCAAGAAGCCGAAGGCCAACAAGAAGCTCGCCCCTGCGAGTGCCACGTTCCTCAAGACAGGCAGCGAGACGCCGAAGACACCGGCCAAGTCCTCGGGCAAATAGCCGGTCGTATAGCTCTGGACAAGGAGACACACCGATGAGGTGGATCATCGTGGCCCTCGCTCTGGCCGGCTGCACAGATAACAGCAACAGCGCACCGACCGGACCGGTGGGCCTCTCCCATAACGGGGCGGGTCCCTATATCGGCGCCAGCGCCGGCGCCTCAATAGGCGGTGGTCCGCTGGGCGCCGGCACGGACGACAACCGCGCGGGCGCCAGGTAGCGCCCGGCACCAGCCTGCCGGTCAGTCCTGGCGGACAGGCTCTCCGGCGAGCGCGTGCGACTGCCGCGTGACCAGCCTGGAAGCCGGAAAGCGCAAATGCACGCGAGTGCCAACACATTCTGCCGATTGCACCGTCAGGCTGCCGCCATGCGCCTGCATCAGGCTACGCGCCAGGGTCAGGCGCAGGCCGATCCCGCGGCTCTCCTCGGGATGGCCGCCCGTCTGGGTCACAGGCAGGCCGGTGCCTTCGTCCTGCACCACGACGCACAGCCAGCCCTCTTCGCGGCCGAGTGAAAGCTCGATCCAGTCGCCATCCCGCGTGGCTGCCGCCGCCGCGGTCAGCACGCTGACGAACACCTGGTTCAGCGCGCGCCTGTCCGCGAGCAGCATCATGCCGTCGAATGCCGCGTCGACGCGCCACGCCCGCCGGCTCGGCCCGAGATGGGCCACCACCTGTGCCACGGCAAACTCCACCGCGGCCAGGAGGGCCAGCGACTCGTCGGTCAGGTATCGCGGCGCTTCCGGGGCTTCGGTATGCTCAACGAGCGTATCGGACATTTCCAGCAACCGCCGCGCGAGGCCGGTGAGCGAAGGGTCGGCGGGACGCAACGCCTCGGCATGGCCGATCAGCGTGAGTGCCAGGTTACGCTGGTCGCCCGTGCTCAAACGAAGCAGGCGCAGCGTGCTTTCCTGGGCATGTCGCAAGTCGCTGGCAGCCTTCTCCGCGAAGCGGCGACGCCCGTGTTCCCTGGCCCAGAGGAACCAGGCCAGGCCAACAGCGCAGGGCAATGCCAGATGCCACGCAGAAAAGTCCATGGGCGGTATCTACCACCCAAGGTATAAGCATCAGGTTAACGGCCGCTTCGGCGCACAGGCGCCGCGCGCGTCAGGCCGTGGCTGACGCCGCCTGACGCTTGGCGGCGGCGCGCGCAATCCGGCGCTTGATGGCCTGCGCCTCCTCCGGCAGATCCCGGTTCGGCGTGGAGAGCAGGAACGCGTCCAGCCCGCCATTATGCTCGATCGTGCGCAGCGCGCGGGTGGAAACACGCACGCGCACCTGAGCGCCGAGCGTGTCCGACAACAGGGAGGTCTCCTGCAGGTTCGGCAGATAGCGGCGGCGGGTCTTGTTGTTGGCGTGGCTGACGTTGTTACCGCTCAGCACACCCTTGCCCGTCATCTGGCAGCGGCGAGACATTGGTGATCCTCGAAACAAATAGGTCGTGCGGCGGTTAGCCGGGAAGCGCGTGGTATGGGGAAAGCCAACGCACCCGTCAAGGTAAGGCAAGAAAGGCCTTCTTTTTTGAAAAAAAGAAGCAAAAAACTTTTGCTCCGCTGTCGCGCC
>CAXTCL010000087.1:0-14974 GCA_964242035.1 uncultured Acetobacteraceae bacterium
GCCCAGTTTCTGCGCGTCCGCGAGCACATCGGCAAACTCCCGCCCGCGCTCGCGCATCTGCGTGAGAATGTAATTGCAGGTCCCATTGAGGATACCCGCAACCCGCCGGATGCGGTTCCCCGCCAGCCCCTCGCGCACCGCCTTTATCACCGGTATCCCGCCGGCCACCGCCGCCTCGAAGGCCAGCATGGCGCCGCCCTCTTCCGCCGCCCGCGCCAGCTCCGCCCCGTGCAGCGCCAGCAGCGCCTTGTTCGCCGTGACCACCGGCCGCCCTGCGTGCAACGCCGCCAGCACCAGCCTACGCGCAACCCCCTCCGCGCCGCCGATAAGCTCAACCACAACGTCCACGTGAGGATCAGCCGCCAGCCCGGCCGCATCTTCGTGCCAGCGCAGCGCAGCCAGATCCTCGCCGCGTTCGCGCCCGCGGTCCCGCGCGCTGACCGCAACCACCTCGATCGCGCGGCCGGCCCGCGCCGCGATCACATCGGCATTCTGCCGCAACAGCCGCAGCACGCCGCCGCCCACCACTCCCAGCCCCGCCACGCCCACGCGCAGCGGCGCCGCACCCGCCTGGCTCAAGGTGCGGCAGCCAACGCCGGCAACACCGGTGCCACGTTGCTGTCCGCCTGCAGGAACCCGCGTATGTTGCGTATCGCCTGACGCAGACGCTGCGTGTTCTCCACCAGCCCTATACGCACATGCCCGTCACCATGCTCGCCGAACCCCAAACCAGGCGCCACCGCCACCTGCGCCCGTTGCAACAGCAGTTTGGAAAACTCCACGCTTCCCAGATGCGCATAACGCGGCGGTATGGGCGCCCAGGCGAACATGCTGCCCTCCGGCGAAGGCACGTCCCACCCTGCCTGCCCCAGCCCGCGCACCAGCACGTCGCGCCGTTCCTTGTAAAGCGCGCGCATCTCCGCCACGCAATCCTGCGGCCCGTTCAGCGCGGCGGCCGCCGCCACCTGTATCGGCGTGAACGCGCCATAATCCAGATACGATTTCATACGCGCCAAGGCGGAGACCAGACGCGGATTGCCAGCGGCAAACCCGATACGCCACCCAGGCATGGAGTACGTCTTGGACATGGACGTGAACTCGACGGCAATCTCCTTCGCCCCAGGCACCTGTAGGATGGAAGGCGGCGGCACATCCCCAAAATAGATCTCCGCGTAAGCCAGATCCGACAATATCCAGACCTCATGCCGACGCGCGAACGCCACCAGCTCGGTGTAGAAATCCAGATCAGCCAGATACGCCGTGGGGTTGCTGGGAAAGTTCACGATCAGCGCCGTGGGCTTGGGCACCGAATGCCGCACGCCCACCTCCAGCGCCCGCAGCATCGCCTCGCCAGGCTGCGCCGGAATGCTGCGCACCGAGGCCCCGGCGATGATGAACCCGAACTGGTGTATCGGATAGGAAGGGTTAGGCACCAGGATGGTATCGCCAGGGCTGGTGATCGCGGAGGCCAGGTTAGCCAACCCCTCCTTTGACCCGAGCGTGGCAATCACCTCGCTCTCAGGATCCAGCTTTACTCCGAACCGCCGCGCGTAATACCCGGCCAGCGCGCGGCGCAGTCCGGGAATCCCCCGGCTCGTCGAATACCGGTGCGTACGCGGATCAGCCACCGTCTCCACCAGCTTGGCCACGATATGCGGCGGCGTCGGGCTGTCCGGATTGCCCATGCCAAGGTCGATGATGTCCTGGCCCGCGGTGCGTGCACGCGCCTTGGCCGCGTTCACTTCGGCGAACACGTAAGGGGGCAGGCGGCGTATGCGGTGGAACTCTTCGGTCATCGTGTCGGCCTTGAGAAAGTAGGGAAGGAAGGCCTTCTTTTTTGAAAAAAAGAAGCAAAAAACTTTTACTCCGCTGTCGCGAGCCTGTCCCCACCACCCGACAAGGGCGCAAAAGCTTTTTGCTTCTTTTTTTCGAAAAAGAAGGCCTTGCTTACTGTAGCCGCAGCACCGCTCCCCGCCCAAACGCGTCCGCGCTCAACCGTATCGAACTCCCAGGCACACGCTGCGCCTCCAGCGCCACCGCAACCGCCCTTGCGCGACGCAGCGCAAGCTCCACCGCCGCCGCCTGCCCGTCCGGCGTGTCGGAGGCAGCACCCCCCAACCCCACCACCTCGATGCCTTGCTTGCGGCGGTGCGACAGAAAATCTTTCAGCGCCTGAGTCTGGCTCGCCCCCAGCACCGCGGACCCGTCGGCAAAATACACCTGCGTTCCCTTCGGGAGCGCCGTGCCCGCCGGCAGCACGCGCGGCGTAGGCAACGGCTGGGCGGGCAGGCCCTCGAATGCCGCAGGTGCCGGCGGCGCGTCGGGCAGGCTCGGTGCCGCGGCGAAATCGGCCGAGGCGCCACCCAGGGTCACCGGCGTGCCGGGTGCCGGCCCCGCTTGCACCGGTATCGCGCCGGGCGAGGCTGCCGGACCAGCCTGCGCCTCCAACGCCGGCGCAGGCTTGGCTGGCGCAGGCACCGCAGGCGGCGGCGCATCCGCCGTATCCAGCGTGGCCGAAGCAGGCGGCGCGGTGCCAGGTGCGGCAGTGGGGGCATTCCCGGCACCAGGCGCTGCCGGCGCCACCGCAGCCACCGGCGCCTGCGGCGGCGGCACCGGTGGCACAGGCGCCACCGGCGTATCGGCGGCTACCCGCTCCGTCCTGTCCCGCTCCGCCAGCAGCTGCGCCGCCAGGCCGTTCCGATACGCGGTGGCCGGCAACACCGGCTTGGCTGGCACAGTCCCCAGCTTTGGATAAGGCTGCCCGGCACCAGGCGGCGGCGGCCGTTGCGCCGCAATCTCGCCGCCCTGCAGGTCGTGGAACAGATCGACCGGCCCGCTCACCGGATCGCTGCACCCGCCCAGCGCCAGCCCAGCAGCCAGCATCAATCCCGCGGGCGTCCAGCCGCACTTCGCTTGAACCGAACCCAAGCGAAGCCTACCCTCTGACCAACAACCAGGCATAAAGCCGCAGCCTCCGACCGACGCCCCGATCTAACCCGGTCCAGCGCCCGCCGGAAAGGATACATCAGGAAATGCCAGACGCACGCACACCAGACGCCCCGCCGGATCCCAAACCCATCGAGTTCAAGCTCGCCGACCCGCAGGTGATCGGCCGCACCATGGCCGACGTGGCCGAGCGGTCGCAGCGGATCGTCGCCGATTGGCTGGACCGCCAGTCCCGCACCGCCCCCAGTGCGGATCCGCTCAACATCGGCCGCGCGTTCCTGGAGATGACCGCCCGCCTGGTCGCCAACCCGGCCCATTTGGTGCAGGCGCAGATCGGCTTCTGGCAGGACTACGTCACACTCTGGCAGAACACCACGCGCCGGATGATGGGCATCGACAGCACGCCCGTCATCGAACCCGACGCGAAGGATAAGCGATTCCGCGACGAATCCTGGCGCCAGGGCGAAGTCTTCGACTTCATCAAGCAGAGTTACCTGCTGAGCGCGCGCTACGTGCATGACGTGGTCGGCGGCGTCGACGGCCTGGATACGAAAACCGCCAAAAAGGTCGATTTCTACGCGCGCCAGTTCATGGACGCGATGAGCCCGTCGAACTTCCTGCTGACCAACCCCGAAGTCCTGCGCCGCACGAAGGAGACCGGCGGCGAGAACCTGCTGCGCGGCCTGAACAACCTGCTCTGCGACCTGGAGCGCGGGCGCGGCAAGCTCAGCATACGCATGACCGACCCGGACGCCTTCAAGGTCGGCGACAATATCGGCATCTCGCCTGGCAAGATCGTGTTCCAGAACGAGCTGATGCAGCTCATCCAGTACACCCCCACCACCAAGACCGTGCTGAAGCGCCCGCTGCTGATCCTGCCGCCGTGGATCAACAAGTTCTACATCCTGGATCTGCGCCCGAAGAACAGCCTGGTGCGCTATGCCGTCTCCCAGGGCCACACCGTGTTTATGGTGAGCTGGGTCAACCCGGACGCGCGCCTCGCCGATGCCGGCTTCGAAGACTACATGCACAAGGGCATCTTCGCCGCCCTCGACGCGATTGAAGCCGCCACCGGCGAACACGACGTCAACGCCATCGGCTATTGCCTGGGCGGCACCCTGCTGGGCGCCACGCTGGCCTGGATGGCCAAGCGCAACATCGACCGCATCAAGTCGGCCACCTTCTTCGTCTGCCTGCTGGATTTCGAGGAAGCCGGCGAGCTCAGCGTCTTCATCGACGAGGAACAGCTCAAATCCCTCGAAGGCCGCATGCAGGAACAGGGCTACCTCGAAGGCGGCGACATGGCGGCCACCTTCAACATGCTGCGCGCCAACGACCTGATCTGGTCCTTCGTGGTGAACAACTACCTGCTCGGCAACGACCCGTTCCCCTTTGACTTGCTCTACTGGAATGCGGACGCCACCCGCATGCCGGCGCGCATGCACAGCTACTACCTGCGTCACATGTACCAGCAGAACCTGCTCTCAAAACCCGACGCGCTGACGCTGGACGGCGAAACCCTCAACCTCGGCCAGGTCACCACGCCGGCCTACTTCCTCTCCACGCGCGAGGACCACATCGCGCCCTGGCGCAGCACCTACCGCGGCACCCAGCTCCTCGGCGGCCCGAAACGTTTCATCCTGGCCGCATCGGGCCACATTGCCGGCGTGGTAAACCCGCCGGAAGGCGGCAAATACAATCACTGGGTCAACGAAACCCTGCCGGCAGACCCGCAAGCCTGGCTGGACGGTGCGGTGGAAATGTCTGGCTCCTGGTGGAGCGATTGGAACACCTGGGTCACCACCCATGCACCGGAGGAGGTCCCGGCGCGCACACCGGGCGACGGCCGGCTTGTTCCCATCGAGGATGCGCCCGGAAGTTACGTGCTGGTGAAGTCAGGGACGTAGGAGGCGTGCCTGCCTTGGTCGATTGAAAATGGCGCGGACCGACGTGACCTTAAACAGGTCGGTAGGCTGACGGGAAACCCAGGAGCCGGGGCTGGTGCCTGTTCCAGGAACGCCAACGTAGCAGTTCGAAGTTGCGGAGACACTGGATGACGACAACGATCATGCTGGCCGGCGCCTCGGGTGACCTGGGGCAGCGGATTGCAAAGGCGCTTCTGGCGCGGGGCATGACCGTGCGCGCGCTCACCCGGCATGATGTCGGACAAGCTGAACGCGAAAGACTTTCCGGCCAGGGCGTGGAGATTGTGCTGGCGGATGTCGGCGATGTGGACGCGGTCGCACGTGCCTGCGACGGTGCCGCCTGTGTTGTCTCCGCGCTCAATGGGCTGCGTGACGTCATTATCGATCGCCAGGGCGTTCTGCTCGACGCCGCGGCAAAGGCTGGCGTGCCGCGGTTCATCTCGTCGGATTACGCGGCCGACTTCACGAAAACCGAACCAGGCCGCAACCGAAACTTCGATCTCCGCCGCGATTTCAAGGCGCGCGCGGACAAGGCGCCGATCAAGGTCACATCGATTCTGAACGGCGGCTTCATGGACATGCTCGGTGTCGAGATGCCGATCATCCAGCCACGCATTCGCCGCGTGATCTACTGGGGCGACGCCGATCAGAAGCTGGATTTCACCATGAAAGACGACGTCGCAGCCTTTGTGGCGGAAGCGGCGCGCGACGAGACGACGCCGCGTATCCTGCGTATCGCCGGCGACACCTTGAGTGCGCGTGATCTGGCGGCCGTGATGCAGAGGGTCACCGGCGGTCCTTTCCGGATTTTCAAAGCCGGAAACATGGCCTCGCTTGGAGCTCTCATCCGTGTGGCCAGGTTCATGGCGCCGCAGCCGCGCGCCGTGTTCCCGCCGTGGCAGGGCCTGCAATACCTGCGCGACATGTTCAGCGGTCAGGCAAAGCTATTCCCGTTGGACAATGACCGTTACCCGGATATCATCTGGACCACCGTAGAGCAAAGCCTGTCAGCAAGCATGGGCCGCCATCAAGCCAACAGCGCAAATGCGCCCTGAAGAACACCATCAGGAACAAAAGTTTTTTGCTTTTTTTTCAAAAAAGAAGGCCTTGCTTCCTTTGCCACGATCGGCCGTCAAGCAGCCGTTAATCAGCCCGTAACCCCTAGGCGCTATTTCTAGACGAAGTCTCCAGGGGCGCATCATGTTCACCCTACTCGTCACCTCCCTACTCGCAATTGCAGCCGCCCTAGCCATCGCTCTCGGCCGCCTGGCGCAAACCACCAAGGCCGTGCGTGCGCACGCCGTCACCAACGCGGCCCTGCAATCCGCCCGCCAACTGGACCTGTTCCGCATTGCCCGCCGCGACACGCTGACCCAGCTCGCAAACCGCCAGGCGTTCAGCGAAACCCTCGCCGCCCAGTTCGCGCGCAACATCCCTTTTGCCCTTCTTTTGATCGACCTGGACGGCTTCGACCGTATCAACGCCAATCTGGGCCAGGCCACCGCCGACGAAGTTCTGCGCGCCATCGCCGCCCGTATTCTGGTCCAAGCCGAACGCGACCACGCCGCCCGCATGGACGGGGACAGCTTCGCCCTCCTCCTCACCAGCCCGGATGACCTGGCCGACCTGCCGGCAGCCACTGCCCGGATCGCGGCAAGCCTCGCCGCGCCCTACCCTGCCGCCGGTGAACTCGTCGATGCCGGTGCCAGCATCGGCGTGGCCCTCGCCTCCCTGCACGGCCCCAACGCCGAAACCCTGCTGCGCGCCGCGCAATCCGCCCTGGCCGAAGCCAAGCAGGAAGGCGGCGGCCGCAGCACCATCTGCGGCCTGATCCAGGCCGAGGACGTGTTGACCCGCCAGCGCACCCGCCGGGACCTCCAGCGCGCCATACAGGACGGACAGATCGTCCCCTATTATCAGCCGATCGTGCGCCTGCCCGGCGCGGAGATCGCCAAATTCGAGATACTGGCCAGGTGGATCCACCCGCAGCTCGGCATTCTCCTGCCCGAACAGTTCATCGCCCTGGCGGACGACATGGGCCTCGCCGGCCAGATAAGCATGTCCCTCCTGCGCCAGGTCGCCGCAGACACGCAGGATTGGCCGGCCTGGTGCCGCTACGCGATCAACGTCTCTCCAGGCCAGGTACGCGAACTGATCGGCTTGCTGAACGCCCAGCCAGGCGCCTGGCAGCGCCGCATGGATTTGAGCCGGCTCGAAGTGGAAATCAGCGAAGCAGCACTGACGCAGGATCGCGCCTTGTGCCGCGAACTTATCGACGTCCTGCACGAACAGGGCGCCCGCGCCGTGCTTGACGATTTCGGCAGCGCCTCGAACTTCTTCCATCTGCGCGACATGCCGTTCGACGCGATCAAGATCGGCAAGACATTCGTCCAGACCCTGGCGCAAGATTCCCGTGCCGAAGCCTGTGTCATGTCCATGCTCTGGCTCGGCCTGGGCCTGGGCATAGACATCGTGGCAGATGGCGTGGAAACCCCTGAAGTCGCCGAGCGCCTGGCGGCACTTGGCTGCACGTATGCCCAGGGTTTCCTCTATGCGCGCCCTGGGCCTGTGGAAGCCGCTTACAAAGTGCTGGGCATTGAGCGTGCGTTGGAGGCGGCGTGAGGCAAGAAAGCGAGGCCTTCTTTTTTGAAAAAGAAGCAAAAAACTTTTGCTACCTCGCCTGCACCAAAAGGTTGCACGACTCCGCAATAACGGACTGGCATTGTCGAACCAGCTGTCACCACGAGGGCGCGACAGCGGTGTCAAAGTTCTTGCTTCTTTTTTTCAGAAAAGAAGACCTTTCTTCCTTCCTACCCCTCCACCCCCACCACAGGCCCCCGTGTCTCATCTAGCCGGCTCGCAGGCGCCAGCTTGACCACGCTGCCGCCGGCTGCTGCCTCATAGATCGCCGCGATCAGCCGCATGTCCTGCAGCCCCTCCTCTCCGGGCGTCAGCGGCACAGCCCCCGTCCGTATCGCCTCAGCATAGGCGTCCATCTCCAGCGCAAACTGGTTCTTCGGCGCCCAGCGCCGCTGCTCCAGCCCGCTGCTCATCCCTTCCTTGCGCGCGATCTGCATCACCAGATTGTCGTAGCCATACGCAGGATCCAGTCCAAACGTCGCCTCCGTCGCCATCAGGCGCAGAAACCGGTTCTCGTGGTAGGAATATCCCGATCCGCAAACCGCCATTACGCCGGAAGGAAATTTCAGCGTAAAGCTGCATAGATCTTCAACCTCACGGAAGCGCGGGTCATTTGCCGGCTGCACAATGCGCGCCGAGATCTCCACCGGCTCCTCCCCGGTGATGAAGCGCGCCGCGTTCAGGCAATACAGCCCCACGTCCGGCAGGGACCCGCCGCCGGCCATCGCCTTGTTCAGACGCCACTGCCCGTCATTGGCGTTGTTCTGCCCATTGGTCGTCTCGATCATACGCAGATCGCCATACGTCCTGTTGCGAACCATCTCGACCAGCGCTCGGAACTCCGGCAGATACTGACAACGGTAGGCGATCATCAGCTTACGCCCGGCCTGCTTGCAGGCATCCACCATGCGCTGCGCATCGGCCACGGTCGTGGCCATCGGCTTCTCGCACATCACGTGCTTGCCCGCCTGCGCCGCCCGCACGGTGTATTCCGCATGCAGCGCGTTCGGCAGCACGATGTACACCACGTCGATCTCAGGATTGTCCTTGATCGTATCGAAATTCTTGTAGTCGTAGATGTTCTTCTCAGGCACGCCGTACTGCGCCGCGATCACCCGCGCCTTGTCCGCCTCCCCGCTCACTAGCGCCGTCACCCGCAAATGCTTGCTCTGCCCAAAACCCGGCAGTATCTGCGTCAGCGACAGCCGCCCCAGCCCCACCACCGCCACGCCCAGCCGCTTCTCGCGCGGGTCAAGCTGCGGCACCTTGCCGGAGATGTCGGCAGCATTATCCAGCGGCGGCAGGCTCACCTGCCCCGCTTTCACCGTCCCGCGCAGCACACCCGGCTCCGGCGTCTCCGCCGCCTTCGCGCTGGCGATAAGCCCCGCTCCGGCCAACCCTGCAAGCCCGCGCCTCGTGATCTCCGGCATCGCCGTGTTCCTTCTTTACGTAACGGCAAAAGCCGAGCCCGGCCTGATGGATTTGCGCCGCACGTAAAAGTGCAGGAAGGCAGGCAAGGCCTTCTTTTTTGAAAAAAAGAAGCAAAAAACTTTTACCACTGCGCCGCCGTAATGCCCACCTTCTCCGGAGAAGCCCGGACGCCGCATATGCGCGGGGACAAAAGTTTTTTGCTTCTTTTTTTCAAAAAAGAAGGCCTTTCTTGCCTTCCTTTCCGGAACCCACCCTCCCCCATGCGCGGCTACCCCATCTTCCTCCAGCTCCAGAACCGCCGCGTCATCGTCCTGGGCAACGACGAAGCCGCCACCCGCCGCGCCGAGCTCTTCCACAGCCTGGGCGCACGGATCGACTCCATATCCACCGCTGCCGAGGCCCGCTTTCCTGGCGCCGCCCTGGCGGTCGCCTCCGGCGCCCCGCCCGCCGAACTGGCCGCCTTCTCCGCTGCCGCCCAGTCTGCCGGCGTACCTGTTAACGTCGTCGACCAGCCGGATCTCTGCAGCTACATCACGCCGGCCATCGTGGATCGTGACCCGCTGACCATTGCGATCAGCAGCGGCGGCGCCGCCCCCGTCCTCGCCCGCCTCCTGCGCGGCCGGATCGAGACATGGGTCCCCCCCGCCTACGGCCGCCTGGCCGCCCTGGCCGAACGCTTCAAGTCCGAAACCCGCCGCCGCCTCCCTGACACCCTGCGCCGCCGCCGCCTGCTCGAGCGCATCTTCGCCGGCCGCACGGCGGACCTGGCGCTGGCCGGCGACGACGCCGCCGCCAGCGCCGAATACACAGCCGAACTCGCCGCCGCAGAGGCCAACCTTGCCCGCCCTGCCCCAGGCATCGTCCACCTGGTAGGCGCCGGGCCGGGGGCGGCGGACCTCGTCAGCCTGCGCGGCCTCCGCCTGCTGGGCGAGGCGGACATCATCGTGCACGATCGCCTGGGCACTGCCGAAGTCCTCGACCTCGCCCGCCGCGACGCCGACCGTATTGACGTGGGCAAGACCCAGGGCAACCACACGATGCCCCAGCGCGACATCAACGCCCTGCTCATCACCCTGGCGCGGGAAGGCCGCCGCGTCGTCCGCCTCAAAGGCGGCGACCCCTTCATCTTCGGCCGCGGCGGCGAGGAGGTCGAAGCTCTGGCCGCCGCCGGCATCGCCTACGACGTCGTCCCAGGCATAACCGCAGCCCTGGCCTGTGCCGCCGCCGCCGGCATCCCGCTCACCCACCGGGACGCCGCCCACGCCGTCACCTTCGTCACCGCCCACCGCCGCCGCCCGGACCTCGGCATAGATTACGCGGGCCTGTTGCGCCCGGGCGTGACACTCGCCATCTACATGGGGTTGGCCACCCTGCCGCGCCTACGCGACGAACTGGCGGACGCCGGCTTTGACACCAACATGCAAGCTGTTCTCGTTGAATCAGGCGGTACATCTCACACCCGCGTATTGCGCGGTCCTTTGGAGGAACTTGCGCAGACAGCAAACGATTGGTCGCGCGGCGGTCCAGTCCTGATCATGCTGGGCGGCACTGCCGAGCATCGTGGGTTGGCTGAAAGGGAAAGTCCGCTCTCTTGACTGTATAAGGGACAAGACGTTCTTCGAACCCTTGTTGCAGACGTCCGATCTTGTTGGGATGTTTGTTGCATTGCAGCAGCGACAGGCATGACACGCCCGTTGCCGGGGCTGCCGTTTCTGAAACAAATACTGGTGTTAACGTCGTCTTCGTGCTTTTCCTCGATGCACTAACAAGACGGAGTTCAAACTCCGCGAAAGGCCGAATCGTGTTTTATGCTGCCATAATCATCTCCGTCCTGGGCGCCTGCGAGACGTAGGATGGACGCTCATTTCCGCCTAACTCAGATGCAAACCTCCAAAGTGGTTGAGGTTGACGGCATCTTCATCGGCGCCGCTGTGCTGTTGCCGAACAACAAAGGCTGGCGTTTCGTCGCCGCACACGCGCGCGCCCTGGAAGCCGACGGCATTACCGCTCCTACGCTTCATGATGCCCAGCTTGCGGCCAGGCGCGCCTTTGTCACTTCCCGTCTGCAAGAGCCGCGTTTCGCGAGCGAGGAGGACAAAGCCGTCCAGAGTGAAAAACGGAACTGAGAGCGATCCACCGAATTTCGGCCAACAGAATGCCCTGTCCCTGAAGACCCGCGGTGAACAGCTGCCTTCTCGTGTCTCGTGTTCAGAACAGCAGCCCCTTCTTCAGCCTGTCGCCGAACCCCGCGACCCTCTCCTGCTCAAGGCGCCGCAGGTCCGCCTGCAGACGGGCCGTCTCCACCATCGCGGTGTGACGCGATCGGATGGCGAGAAGCCGCCTCATCATCATGGCCAAATTCTCGTGGGCGCAGGCAGCGGCGATGAACATCCCACGTGCCTTCAATGTCTCCACCTTCTGTCTCTGCCGGGCGATGCGCTCTTCGGCCTCACGCATCGTGCGAGAGGCAGCATCTACGCGATCGGCTCGTTCCATGTTACGCCTGCTATTTTTTCAAGTGTGCCCAGCGTAACATGGCATCCTGTCCTGGGTGATCACAGTCGCTCTATCAGACATCCGAGACACACTCGATGGCAACCGTCAGGACCTCGCCCGTAGCGGGCGCAGGGCTGCCGGATTCTCGATGCCAGGATAAGCGATGTGTGCGCCTGCGCTGTTTCCGACGTGCCGGCTGACATGCTTGGCGCACCTTGTGATCGCTGCTTGCAAGAGGAAGCAAGGCCTTCTTTTTTGAAAAAAGAAGCAGAAAACTTTAGCTCCGGCGCTGCTTCGCCGGCCGGATCGATCCTGCAGCGCCTCGGTGTTGATCCAGCCTACAGAAGCAAAAGTCTTGGTCCTTTTCTCCAAAAAGGACTGTTTGCTTTCTTAACCATCGGCAGACAACGCCGCCCCCTGCTCAGGCAGCCGCGAACACAGGCGGATGGTGCAGCCGGACCAGCAAATTATGCACGTCGGAAGAGGGCACCGGGCGGCTGAAGAAATATCCTTGCACGCAGGTGCAGCCATCGGCCTTTATCTGTTCGAGTTGCTCGGCGGTCTCCACGCCTTCCGCGGTGGTGGGAATGCCGAGGCTGACGCCCAGGGCGGCGATGGAGCGGACGATGGCACTGTTCTCCATCGAGCTGTCGGTCGGGCTGATGAACGAACGGTCGATCTTGATCTTGTCGAAGCGGAACCGGCTGAGCTGGCTGAGCGAGGCATAGCCGGTTCCAAAATCATCCAGCACCAGCCGCACGCCCATCTCGTGCAACGCAGCAAGCGTGCCCGTCACGGCGCCCGTGTCGCGCAACAGCAGGCTTTCGGTGATCTCGATCTCCAGTCGCGTGGCGTCCAGCCCGGTATCGCGCAGCGCCTCGGCCACGCAACGGGCGAAATGGCCGGTTTCAAACTGCAGCGGAGAGGCGTTCACCGCGACGGTCACCTCCTCAGGCCAGCGTGCGGCCTGCCGGCAGGCTTCGCGAAGTACCCAGGTCCCTATGTCGTCGATCAGGCCGATCCGTTCGGCCAACGATACGAACTCTCCAGGCGAAACGAGGCCACGTTGCGGACTGCGCCACCGTATGAGCGCCTCCATTCCGGTGACACGGCCGCGATGGACATCCACTTGGGGCTGGTAATGCAGCTCGAACTCGTCCCGGTCCAAGGCCAGCCTGAGGTCGGCCGCCAAGGTGCGGCGCTCGCGCGCGCGTTCCGTCAGCACAGGGTCGAAAAAGCACGTGGCGGCAGCACCGCGCGTCGTGGTCTCAAGCAGCGCCAGGCCGGCATTGGCCACCAGGGCGTCCGCGGTGTCGCCATCCGCCGGCGCGCAGGCGATGCCGATATGCGCGTGCAGCGTCACGGATTGCCCGTCGATCACGAACGGCTTGGCAAGTGCTGCTGCAAGCTGGGCGGCGAAAGCTGCAAGCGGCGCGCGTCCCCCCACCCTGTTCACGGCCAGGGCAAACTCGTCACCGGAGAGCCGGGCGAGCATGTCGTTCCGGCCTGTCAGCGTGAACAGCCGGTCGGCGATCAGGCGCAGCAGCGTGTCCCCCGCCGCAAGCCCGAACGTGTCGTTGACGTGCTTCAGCCTTTGCAGCCCGAGCAGGAACACGGCGTTCGTCCCTTCTGCCGCTGCCGTGCAGAGCTGGTCATGCAGCATCAGCAGGAAATGCTGGCGGTTCCAAAGTCCCGTGACGGGATCGGAGGAGGCGTGTTCCAGCAGCCAGTCCTGCGTCTGCTGCGTGCTCGTCACATCCTCCAGGCTCAGCACCCAGCCGAACACGCCGGCAGGACGGATGTCCGCGGAAAGCGTGCGCTGTCCTAAGGGGTTTTGCGCGGTGAGCAGGATGCCTGATGATGTGTCGACCTCTCCGGCCAGGGCGGCGCGAAGCACAGGCAGGCTGCCCCGGCCCAAGGCGCTGCAGCTGGCAATGAGATCCGGCACGGACAGCCCCGGCACACGGATTTCGGGAGTGCAGCCGAGCATTGTAGCAGCGGCAGCGGTCATGAGACGGATGGTGCGGTCTGCATCCAGAACGATAAGCCCGAAGGATACGCTGTCCAGCGCCGCAGAGAGCAGCCCGTCCAGCTCGACGCAACCTGCCAGTGGTTTCTGGATCAGTGGAGATTGTTGCATAGTACCCTCACGGGTACGAGAGTAGCCGGGGAGGGTTACCGGAAGGTTAGAAAATAAGCAGTCTATTTCGAACAGAGGACCAAAAACTCTTGCTCCCCGCCTCTGCGGCGGCCGGCTCCCTCAAGCGATGTTCAGCCGCCCGGAACAGCGCAGGGACAAAAGTCTTGCTTTACTTCTCCTCCAAGACAGCCCGCGCCGCATCCAGTCGTTCACCATAAGCGTTCAACGCCGCAGCCGTGAGGCCCACGTAACGATCCGCATCCGCCCAGCGCCGCTCCTCGATCGCCTCGCGTACGGCCGGAAACGTCTTTGCCTGATAGCCGGTAAAACGGCCCGGCGCGAAGATGAGGTTCCTGTACCAGGGCCGTCCGGGCAGCCCGGTGTCTGGCGCCAAGGTCTGGTCGATCGTCAGCATCAGCGCGTCCAGCCGGGCCACCCTGTCGGGCGGGAGTGCCGCGCCGCCATGGGCCAGCGCCGCGTCGTAGCCGTGCGCGCTACGTGTCAGGCGGGCGGTCGCGTTCTCCAGTGCGGCGAACTCCAGGAACGGCACAGGCGGCAAGGCAGAGGGAGGCCGGCTCGATCGGGTGGGGTCGGCGGCGAGCTGGTAGGCGTGGTCGCGCAGCAGCGCCGCCTGGGCTTCGGCCGCCTGGCGCTCGGTGTCTGCGAGCTTCTTCACCTCGGCCAGGTAGCCAGCCACCGCGTCGGCGAAGTCGCCGGCCTGCTGCAACGGAAGCGGCGCATCGGCCGCGCGCAGCACCGCGCGGCCCACGGTCTTGGCCAGCAGCGCGTCATAGACGAAGCCGGGATCCACGAAGCGTCCGTGATGCTCCCAGGTGTCGTAGGCGGAGTGATACACCCCGCCACTCTCGCCCTCGCCGCCATAGCCGAAATTCAGCGCCGGCAGGCCGAGATGCTGCAGGAAGCTGGAGAAATCCGAACCCGACCCCAGGGCCGCCACCGGTATGTCGCGCGCGGGATCGGCGGCCGTCTTGGCTTCCGCCTGCTCGCGCGCCGTGGCGCCCGGCTCGACCGCCTGCACGCGCAGATAGGCGCGCAGGCGAGTGGCGACAGAAACTTTGGTTTCGGGGTCGGTGACGTCGGACGCGATGCCACTGACGAAATGGCGGAAATCCGGGCTGCCGCCGACGTCGAGCAGGCCGCGGCCGTTCTCGTCCGAGTTGATGTAGATGACGGCATGTTTCTTCAGGTCGTCCGCATGCGTCTCTGCCCATTCGGTGGAGCCGATCAGGCCGGGCTCCTCGCCGTCCCAGCTCGCATAGATGATGGTGCGCTTCGGCTTGAAGCCGGCATGTACCATCTTGCCTATCGCCTGCGCCTCGGCCAGCAGGGCCGACTGGCCGCTCAGCGGATCGCTGGCGCCGAACACCCAGCCGTC
>CAXTCL010000088.1:0-14953 GCA_964242035.1 uncultured Acetobacteraceae bacterium
GGCTGGAGCGCGTGTTCGGGCACATGGAGTCCGAGATCGGCGTGCTGCAGGTGGAGAAGCGCATACGCAACCGCGTGAAGCGCCAGATGGAGAAGACGCAGCGCGAGTACTACCTCAACGAACAGCTCAAGGCGATCCAGAAGGAGCTGGGCGAAGGGGAGGACGGCAAGGACGAGACCGCCGAACTCGAGGACAAGATAAAGAAGACGCGGCTTTCCAAAGAAGCGCGCGAGAAGTGCATGGCGGAGCTTAAGAAGCTGCGCACGATGAGCCCGATGAGCGCGGAAGCCACCGTGGTGCGCAACTACCTCGACTGGATACTGAGCATTCCGTGGAAGAAGCGCAGCAAGGTCCGCAACGACGTGATCGAGGCCGAAAAGGTGCTCGACGCAGACCATTTCGGGCTGGAGAAGGTCAAGGAGCGCATACTCGAATATCTGGCCGTGCAGGCGCGCAGCCCGAAGGTGCGCGGGCCGATACTGTGCCTGGTGGGGCCGCCCGGCGTGGGCAAGACTTCGCTCGGCAAATCGATCGCCAATGCCACGGGGCGCAGCTTCGTGCGGATGTCGCTGGGCGGCGTGCGCGACGAGGCCGAGATACGTGGCCATAGGCGCACCTATATCGGCTCGATGCCGGGCAAGGTGATCCAGGGCATGAAGAAGGCCAAGACCAGCAACCCGCTTTTCCTGCTCGACGAGATAGAGAAGCTGGGCCAGGACTGGCGCGGCGACCCGACCAGCGCGCTGCTGGAGGTGCTGGACCCCGAGCAGAACGCGACGTTTGCGGACCATTACCTCGAGGTGGACTACGACCTGTCCGACGTGATGTTCGTCACCACGGCGAACAGCCTGAACATGCCCCAGCCGCTGTTGGACCGCATGGAAATCATACGCATCTCCGGCTACACCGAGGACGAGAAGCTGCAGATCGCCAAGCGGCATCTGATTGCCAAGCAGAGCGAGGCGCACGGGCTGAAGCCTGACGAGTGGTCTATCACCGACGACGCGCTGCTGGACCTGATACGCACCTACACGCGCGAGGCCGGCGTGCGTAACCTGGAACGCGAGCTGGCCAACCTGGCCCGCAAGTCGGTCAAGGAGATCGTGACCAAGAAGACCAAGCGGGTCGCAATCACGGTGAAGAACCTTGAGACCTACGCCGGCATACGCCGCTTCCGCTATGGCGAGACGGAGAGCGAGGACATGGTGGGTGTGGTCACCGGCCTGGCCTGGACCGAGGTGGGCGGCGAGATACTGACCATCGAGTCCGTGGTGGTGCCTGGCCGCGGCAAGATACAGCATACCGGCAAGCTGGGCGATGTGATGCAAGAGAGTGTCACCGCCGCTTTGTCCTACGTGCGCAGCAAGTCGATCAGCTTTGGCATCAAGCCCACGGTGTTCGAGAAGCGGGACATACACGTGCACGTGCCGGAAGGCGCCACGCCAAAGGACGGTCCGTCCGCCGGCGTGGCGATGGCCACCTCCATCGTCAGCGTACTGACCGGCATCCCCATACGGCGGGACATCGCAATGACGGGCGAGATCACGCTGCGCGGCCGCGTGCTGCCGATTGGCGGGTTGAAGGAGAAGCTGCTGGCGGCGTTGCGCGCCGGGATCACCACGGTGTTCTTCCCGAAGGACAACGAGAAGGACCTGGCGGACATACCGGAGAACGTGAAGCGTGCGCTGACGCTGATCCCGGTGAGTCATGCAGACGACGTGATCGGGCAGGCGCTCGTGCGCCGGCCAGAGGCGATCGAGT
This sequence comes from uncultured Acetobacteraceae bacterium, assembly GCA_964242035.1. Classification (GTDB taxonomy): domain Bacteria; phylum Pseudomonadota; class Alphaproteobacteria; order Acetobacterales; family Acetobacteraceae; genus BOG-908. The sequence goes on from CAXTCL010000088.1 coordinate 1,762, forward strand.
GGGAGGAGCCGCCGGAGCCGATAGCGGCGGCGGCCGGGGAGGCAGCCGCCGCGTCGCTGCCGCATTAAGCCGTGGGAGGCCCGTGGGAACCGGCAGAAATGGCGGATTTCCGGGCTTTTTCTTGACCTGGGCCAGTCGTCACCCGTAGGGTTTGCGTCTGCGGGTGACGACTGCCCGAGCAAGGACCTTGACTGATGAGCGATGCGCAAACCGGTGCTGCCGATATCGATCCGGCTACTACGAAAGAGGTCAAGGTTTTCAACCGCCAGGAACTCGTCACGCAGGTGGCCGAAAAGACCGGGCTGCCGCGGGCGAAGGCGGTGGCTGCTGTCATGGCCGTCATCGAGTGTACGTCCGGCGCGTTGAAGGAGGGCAAGGAAGTACGCCTGATCGGCTTCGGGGCGTTCCAAGTCAGCGAACGCAAGGCCGGCAAGGGTCGCGATCCCCGGACCGGTGTGGAGATCGACATTCCGCAGAGCAAGTCCGTGCGATTCCGGGCAGGCAAGGTGCTGCGCGAGCTGGTTGCCGATACTGAGGTTTGATCTGTAGCGTCTCCTGGCTTAGCACCTGCGCGTAGGGCGGTTAGCTCAGAGGTAGAGCGGCTCGTTTACACCGAGTTGGCCGGCGGTTCGATCCCGTCACCGCCCACCATTGACGTGGCCCGGCGCCGACCGTAGAAGCGGCGCCTGCTTGCAGAAAGCGGGTGTAGCTCAGTTGGTTAGAGCGCCGGCCTGTCACGCCGGAGGTCGCGGGTTCGAGCCCCGTCACTCGCGCCAAGCGCTGAGGAAGGAAGCAAGGCCTTCTTCTTTGAAAAGAAACTTGTATCTCTCACGCTGGCATTGAAGCGCGCTTAGACTCTGCCAGCACCATGATTGTCGCCTCCCGTGCAGGCGTGGGAAGCAAAAGTTTTTGGTCCTTTTTTTCAAAAAAGGACTGCTTGCTTGGCTAGCCTGCCGCACCAGTCTAGTGTCCGCATGTTGCGGTGCGGTGCCGCCACAAGCTGTCGGGAATGCCATGCAGCCGATCCTCGCCAATTACTTCCCCATCCTCGTCTTCCTCGGCATCGCTGCGGGTATCGCCTCCGCCATGATCGGCGGCTCGCTGCTCTCGGCCAAGCAGAAGCCCTACGCGGAGAAGCTGTCCGCCTATGAATGCGGGTTCGAGCCGTTCGACGACGCGCGCCGGCAATTCGACGTACGGTTCTACCTGGTGGCCATCCTGTTCATCATCTTTGACCTGGAGGTGGCGTTCCTGTTCCCCTGGGCGGTCAGCCTTGCGCATATCGGGATGCTGGGTTTCTGGTCGATGATCGGGTTCCTTGCCGTTCTCACCGTGGGCTTTATCTACGAGTGGCGCCGAGGCGCGCTGGAGTGGGAGTAGCCTGATGAGTGTGACCGCAACCGACCTGGCGACAGGCGAGCAGATCGCCTGGAACCGCGACTCGCTGCCGCCGGGCGAGGCGCAGGATGCTGTAGTGCGCGGGATCACGGGTGAGATCACCGACAAGGGATTCGTGGTCGCCAATCTGGACAAGCTGATCAATTGGGGTCGCACTGGCAGCCTGTGGCCGATGACGTTCGGCCTGGCGTGCTGCGCCGTAGAGATGATCCACGCCTACATGCCGCGCTACGACCTTGACCGGTTCGGCATCTTTCCGCGCGGCTCGCCGCGTCAGAGCGACGTGATGATCGTGGCCGGCACGCTGACCAACAAGATGGCGCCGGCGTTGCGGCGGGTATACGACCAGATGCCGGAGCCGCGCTGGGTGATCAGCATGGGAAGCTGTGCGAATGGCGGCGGCTATTATCACTACTCATATTCGGTGGTGCGTGGCTGCGATAGGATCGTGCCGGTCGACGTGTACGTGCCCGGCTGCCCGCCCACGGCCGAGGCGCTGGTTTACGGCATAATGCAGCTGCAGAAGAAGATACGCCGTACGGGGACGATATTGCGTGGCTGAGGCGATTGTTCCTGCCGGCGGTGGCGTCTCTGCACTGGCGATGTCAATGAGCACGGGTGTGGCGGGCGTGTCGCGTGCCGGCATGGAAGGCGGCGAGCTGGTGGCGCATGTGGCGCGCGACGAACTGCTCGGCGTGATGACCCTGCTGCGCGACGATCCGCGTTTCCTGTGCGAGCAGATGGTGGATCTGTGCGGCGTGGATTTCCCGCAGCGGGCCGAGCGGTTCGACGTCGTTTATAACCTGCTGAGCGTGTCGTTGAACCACCGCATACGGGTGATCGTGACGACAGACGAGACGAATCCCGTGCCGTCGGTGTCCAACATCTGGCCGTGCGCCACCTGGTGGGAGCGCGAGTGCTGGGATTTGTTCGGCGTGTTGTTTGCCGGATTGGCAGACCACCGCAGGATCTTGACCGATTACGGCTTCGAGGGGCATCCGCTGCGCAAGGACTTTCCGCTGACCGGTTATGTGGAAGTGCATTTCGACGAGGACCGCAAGGAAGTGGTCTACGAGCCGGTGAAGCTGACGCAGGACTTCCGTGATTTCCGCTTCCTCTCGCCCTGGGAGGGCATGACGACCTTGCCCGGTGACGAAAAGGCCCATCTGACAAGGCAGGCTTTGGCGAACGGTATGCCGCCTGGCGAGGTGACGAAGTCATGAGCAATATACTCGAAGACATCGAGCGGCATCACAGCACGCCGGTGCCGGCCGACCAGGCCGTGGCGAGCACGTCCAAGACGGTGCAGATCGACAGCCACGCGATCAATTTCGGCCCGCAGCATCCGGCCGCGCACGGTGTTTTGCGCCTGGTGCTGGAGATGGATGGCGAGGTGGTCGATCGCGCGGACCCGCATGTGGGGCTGCTGCACCGTGGCACGGAGAAGCTGATAGAAAGCCGCACGTATGTGCAGAACGTGCCGTATTTCGACAGGCTCGACTACGTCTCGCCTATGTGCATGGAGCACGCCTTCGTGCTGGCGACGGAAAAGCTGCTGTCCATACAGGCGCCGGAGCGTGCGCTGTGGATACGCACGATGTTCGACGAGATCACGCGCATCCTCAACCATTTGCTGAACCTCACCTCGTTCGCGTTGGACGTGGGTGCGTTGACGCCGCCGCTCTGGGGTTACGAAGAGCGCGAGAAGCTGATGGAGTTCTACGAGGCTGCCTCCGGCGCGCGGCTGCATGCGAACTACTACCGGCCAGGTGGTGTGAACAAGGATTTGCCCGCGGGGCTGACCGACAAGATATGGGCATGGTCCGAGCAATACCCGAAGTTCATCGACGATCTGTGGAACCTGCTGACCGATAACCGTATCTGGAAGCAGCGCACGGTCGATATCGGCGTGATGTCCGCCGAGCAGGCGCTGGCCTGGGGTTTCACCGGGCCGAATTTACGCGCCAGCGGTGTGCCTTGGGACCTACGGAAGTCGCAGCCTTACGCGATGTACAAGCACGTGCAGTTCGACGTGCCGATCGCGCGCAACGGCGATTGCTATGACCGCTATCTGGTACGCATGGTGGAGATGCGCGAGAGCGTGAAGATCATCAGGCAGTGCATCGAGAACATGAAGCCCGGCCCTGTGAAGATACAGGACAGGAAGTTTACGGCACCGCGGCGGGAGGAGATGAAGCGCTCGATGGAGGCGCTGATACACCACTTCAAGCTGTACACCGAAGGCTTCCACGTGCCGGCGGGTGCGACCTACACGGCGATCGAGAGTCCCAAGGGGGAGTTCGGCGTGTATCTCGTCTCCGATGGCACCAACAAGCCGTATCGCTGCAAGATACGGCCGACAGGGTTCTCCCATCTGCAGGCGGTGGAAGTGATGAGCAAGGGACACATGCTGGCAGATGCGGTAGCGGTGATCGGGTCGATCGACCTGGTGTTCGGCGAGGTCGATCGCTGATGTCCGTGTCCCATCCCGGTGCATTTTCGGCGGAGAATGTTGGCGACGGTTCGACGGCGGCGCATAACCGCGTGGAGCCCAAGCATTTCGCGTTTGATGCGGAGAGCGAAGCGGAGATCGGCCGCATTATCGCCAAGTATCCGGAAGGCAAGCAGGCCAGCGGCGTGCTGCCGCTGCTGTATCTGGTGCAGGACCAGATGCGCCGGCAGACGGCGAGCGCCTGGGTGCCGCGCGTGGCGATGGATGTGGTGGCTGTGCGGCTCGGCATGCCTCCCATACGCGTCTACGAGGTCGCCACGTTCTACCTGATGTTCAACACGACGCCTGTCGGCAAATACCATCTGCAACTGTGCACGACGACTCCGTGCTGGCTGCGCGGGTCAGACGATGTGGTTGCCGCCTGCCGCAAGGTGACGGGCATCAAGGGCTGGCACGAGACGAGCGAGGACGGGCTGTTCACCATGAGCGAGGTGGAGTGCCTGGGCGGTTGCGTGAACGCGCCAATCTTGCAGATCAGCAACGACTTCTACGAGGACATGGACGGACCGATTACGGAACGCCTGTTGCAGGGCCTCAAGGATGGCGGAGCGCTTCCGCAGCCCGGTTCGATGATCGGCCGGTTGACTTCCGCCCCGCAAGGCGGCCCCACCACCCTGCTTACGGTTACGGAGTAGCCCGTGCTGCACGACCGCGATCGCATTTTTACCAACCTCTACGGCCAGCACGATTGGCGCCTGGCTGGCGCGCGTGCGCGCGGCGACTGGGATGGCACGGCGGAAATCCTGCTGCGCGGGCGCGAGGCGATCGTCGACGAGATGAAGGCGTCCGGCCTGCGCGGCCGTGGCGGTGCCGGTTTTCCGACCGGCATGAAGTGGTCGTTCATGCCGAAAATTTCCGACGGCCGGCCGGCGTATCTGGTGATCAACGCCGACGAGAGCGAGCCTGGCACGTGCAAGGATCGCGACATCATGCGGCACGATCCGCACAAGCTGATCGAGGGCGCGTTGATCGCCTCTTTTGCGATGGGCGCGCATGCCTGCTACATCTACATACGCGGCGAATACTACAACGAAGCGTTGAACCTGCAGGCGGCGATCGACGAGGCGTATGAGGCCGGGCTGATTGGCACGAATGCGTGCGGCTCCGGCTGGGATTTCGAGCTGTACCTGCACCGTGGAGCTGGCGCTTATATCTGCGGTGAAGAGACCGCGCTGCTCGAGTCGCTGGAGGGCAAGAAGGGGATGCCGCGGCTGAAGCCGCCGTTCCCTGCCGCGGTCGGCTTGTATGGCTGCCCTACGACGGTAAATAATGTCGAGACGATCGCGGTGGCGCCGACGATCCTGCGTCGCGGGGCGGCGTGGTTCTCCGCGTTGGGGCGGCCAAAGAATGCGGGCACCAAGGTGTTCTGCATCTCCGGTCACGTGAACAAGCCGTGCAACGTAGAGGAGGAGCTTGGCATTCCACTGCGTGAGCTGATCGACAAATACGCGGGCGGCGTGCGTGGCGGGTGGGATAATCTGCTGGCGGTGATACCTGGCGGATCGAGCGTTCCGTTGATGCCGAAGGCGACGTGCGACACCATCCTGATGGATTTCGACAGCCTGCGCGATGTGAAGTCGGGCCTCGGCACGGCGGCGGTGATCGTCATGGACAAATCCACCGATGTGATCAGGGCAATTGCCCGGCTTGCCAAGTTTTACAAGCATGAGAGTTGCGGGCAGTGCACGCCGTGCCGCGAAGGCACGGGCTGGATGATGCGCGTGATGAACCGGCTGGTGGAGGGCCGCGCGGAAGTGGCCGAGATCGACATGCTGGAGCAGGTGACGCGGCAGATCGAGGGGCACACGATCTGTGCGCTGGGCGACGCGGCAGCGTGGCCGATACAAGGCCTGATACGGCATTTCCGTCCGGTAATGGAAGACCGCATTGCGTCCTATCGCGCCGGCCCGCGCGTGGTTACACCCGTGAACTTGCCGCTCGCCGCTGAATAAATGGGGTCTGGGGCCGACTGGCCCCAGCGGGTCCAGGGCAGAGCCCTGGCCTTTCTTGGGACATGTCCATGGTAAAGCTAGTCATCGATGGAACCGAAATCGACGTAAAGGCAGGCAGTTCCGTCCTGCAAGCCTGCGAACAAGCCGGCCGCGAAATCCCGCATTTCTGCTACCACGAGCGCCTCTCGGTCGCGGGTAACTGCCGCATGTGCCTGGTGGAGATCGAGAAAGCGCCAAAGCCCATCGCAAGCTGCGCCTATCCTGCGGCGGAGGGCATGGTGGTCCGCACCGACACGCCGATGGTGCGCCAGGCCAGGCGCGGCGTGATGGAGTTCCTGCTCATCAACCATCCGCTGGATTGTCCGATCTGTGACCAGGGCGGCGAGTGCGATCTGCAGGACCAGGCTTACGCGTATGGCGGCGACCACTCGCGTTATGCAGAGAACAAGCGCGCCGTGAAGGACAAGGAGCTCGGCCCGCTCGTCAAGACGGTGATGACGCGCTGCATACAGTGCACGCGCTGCATACGCTTTGCCACCGAGATTGCCGGCGTGCCGGAACTGGGGGCCACGGCGCGCGGTGAGAACATGGAGGTCGGCACGTATGTCGAACACGCGCTGACGAGCGAGCTGTCCGGCAACCTGATCGACATCTGTCCAGTGGGCGCTCTGACGAGCAAGCCATACGCGTTCGTGGCGCGGCCGTGGGAGTTGACGAAGACGGACAGCGTGGATGTGCTGGACGCCGTTGGCACGCCTATACGTGTGGATACGAAGGGCCCTGAGGTGCTGCGCTTCCTGCCGCGCATCAACGACGAGATCAACGACGAGTGGATTGCCGACAAGAGCCGGTTCTCCTTCGACGGGCTGAAGCGCAGGCGGCTGGACCGGCCGTGGATCCGCCAGAACGGCAGGCTGGTGCAGGCGACCTGGCCTGATGCGTTCGCGGCGATCGCGGCGAAGCTGCGTGGGGTTGAGGGCAGGCGCATCGGCGCCATCGCCGGCGATCTGTGCGACGCGGAAAGCATGATGGCGTTAAAGGACCTGATGGGCGCGCTCGGCTCGCAGAACCTGGACTGCCGGCAGGACGGCGCGCAGATCGATGCAAGCCGGCGCGAGTTCTATCTGTTCAACAGCACGATCGCCGGCATTGATGCGGCGGACGCCATACTGATCGTCGGCAGCAATCCGCGGCGTGAGGCGCCGATCCTGAACGCGCGCATACGCAAGCGCTGGATGGCGACGGGCGGCCACATGCCGATCGGGCTCATAGGACCCCAGGCGGAGCTGACCTATCGCGTGGCGCATCTGGGTGACGGGCCTGACGTGCTGGCTTCGTTGCAGGATGGCTCACATGATTTCGCGCATGTGCTGCGCGGCGCAGAGCGGCCGCTGGTGATCCTGGGGCAGGGTGCGTTATGCCGGCCGGATGGCGCGGCGGTCTTGGCGCAGGCCTGGCGCGTAGCCGCCAGCGTGGGCGCGCTTAACGGAGATTGGCACGGCTTCAACATGCTACACAGTGCGGCCGCGCGCGTGGGCGCACTCGATCTGGGCTTCCTGCCGGGTGCGGATGGGCTGGATTTTGCCGGGATGGTGGGTGGCGGCGTGGACGTTCTGTGGAATCTGGGCGCCGACGAATTCGATGGCGCGCGCATCGGCGCCGGCACGTTCGTGATCTATCAGGGCCACCATGGTGACCGTGGGGCGGCGCGCGCCGACGTGATCCTGCCAGGCAGCGCCTATACGGAAAAGGACGGCACCTACGTGAATACGGAGGGCCGTGTGCAGCGCGGCTACCGGGCGCTGTTCGCACCGGGTGACGCGCGCGAGGACTGGCGCATATTGCGCGCGTTCTCTGCGGTGATTGGCCATGCGCTGCCGTATGACGACATAGATGCCTTACGTGCCCGTATGGAACAGGTGAACCCGGTGTTCGCGCGCGTAGGTCTGGCGCGTTTCGGTGCTGGCGACCAGTCGGGTCCTGGCGGCGCAAGCCTGCCACCTGCGCCGCAGGCAGCCGCTTTTGCGGAAGCGGTCACCGACTACTACCAGACGAACCCGATCAGCCGGGCGAGCTTGACGATGGCCGAATGTTCGCGCATCGCCCCTGCGTCACTGGCGGCCGCTCGCCTCGCCGTGGCGGCGGAGTAGGTTCGTGTACAGCTTCTTCCACGAGAACATGATCGGCGTTTTGCTGCTTACCGTAGCCGAGACGCTGGCCATCCTGGTGCCCGTGCTGCTCAGCATGGCCTATGCCACGTACTTTGAACGCAAGGCGCTCGCCGCGTTCCAATTGCGCAAGGGCCCGAACCGTGTGGGTCCGTTCGGCCTTTGGCAGCCTTTTGCGGACGCGGTGAAGGTGTTCACCAAGGAGACGATCATCCCTGCCGGCGCCAGCCGCTCGTTGTTCCTGCTGGCACCGATGCTGACATTCGTGCTCGCCTGCCTGGCCTGGGCGGTCATACCGGTGGGTGATGGCTGGGCGGTCGCCAATATCAATGTCGGCATACTCTATCTGTTCGCCATCAGCTCGCTCGGCGTGTACGGCATCATCATCGCCGGCTGGGCCAGTAATTCGAAATACGCATTCCTCGGCGCCATGCGCTCGGCGGCACAGATGGTCAGCTACGAGGTGTCGATCGGTTTCGTGCTTGTCACGGTCATGCTGTGCGTGGGCAGCCTGAACCTGAATGACATCGTGCGCGCGCAGGGGCCGGGGCATTTCTGGTTCTGCTTCACGCTGTTTCCGATGTTCGTGGTGTTCCTGATCTCCATGCTAGCCGAGTGCAACCGCGCCCCGTTCGACCTGCCGGAAGGCGAGAGCGAGCTGGTGGCAGGTTTCTTCGTGGAATACAGTGCGATGTCTTTCGCGCTGTTCTACCTCGGCGAATACACCAACATGATCATGATGAGCGCGCTTGCCAGCATCCTGTTCCTGGGCGGCTGGGAAGCACCGTTCGGGCTGCCCGGGCTGCCGATCCTTTGGCTGTTCGGCAAGATATGCTGCATCATGTTCTTCTTCTTTTGGGTGCGCGCCACGTTTCCACGCTACCGGTATGACCAACTCATGCGCCTGGGCTGGAAGGTGTTCCTGCCGCTGTCTCTGCTCTGGCTGGTGTTGACGGCCGGCTTCCTGGAATTTACCGGCCTGCTGCCGAATGGCGCGGCGTAAGGGACTGACATGCTGACCGGAACAACCGCCTGGCGCCTGTTGCTGTGGGAGTTGCTCTCCGGCATGGCCCTCACGCTGCGGTACTTCTTCAAGAAGCCCGTCACCATAAACTACCCCTACGAAGGCGGGCCGCTCAGCCCGCGCTTCAAGGGCGAGCACGCGCTGCGCCGCTACCCGAACGGCGAAGAGCGCTGCATCGCCTGCAAGTTGTGCGAGGCGATCTGTCCGGCCTACGCGATCACCATAGAGGCCGAGCCGCGTGCGGACGGCTCCCGCAGGACCACGCGCTACGACATCGACATGACGAAGTGCATCTATTGCGGCCTGTGCGAGGAATCTTGCCCGGTGGACGCCATAGTGGAAGGACCGAACTTCGAGTTCTCCACGGAGACTCGCGAGGAGCTGATGTACAACAAGGACAAGCTGCTCGATAACGGCGACCGCTGGGAGACGGAGATCGCCAAGCGGCTGGAGCTGGACGCGCCCTACCGATGATCACCTCACTAGCCTTCTACGTCTTCTCCGCCGTCCTGCTAGGCTCTGCGGCGATGGTGGTAACCAGCCGTAATCCCGTGCATTCGGTGCTGTTCCTAATCCTGGCGTTCTTCAACGCGGCGGCCCTGTTCCTGCTGGCCGGTGCCGAGTTTCTCGCGATGATCCTGGTGATCGTCTATGTCGGCGCAGTGACCGTGCTGTTCCTGTTCGTCGTCATGATGCTGGATGTGGATTTCGTGGCGCTGCGAGAGGGATTTCAGAAATACGCAAGCGCCGGGCTGATCGTCGGCATCGTGCTCTTTGCAGAGCTGTTTTTCGTGGGCGTGGGCTGGCAGATAGCGCCGAACGCGCCCGTGCTGCGGCTAAGCGCCATTCCTGGCCAAATGCAGAACACCCGCGCGATCGGGCAGGTTCTCTACACCAACTACATACTGCTCTTTCAGCTCTCCGGCCTGATCCTGCTCGTCGCCATGATCGGCGCGATCGTGCTGACACACCGGGACCGCAGCACCTCCAGGCATCAGAACATCACCCGCCAGCAGCAGCGTCGTGTTGCCGATACGCTAGAGATCATCGGCGTGCGCCGTGGCGCCGGCGTGGCCGAGCTCGGCATCTATCGCCCGAAGCCTGACCGGGTCGACGTGCCTGCCGTAATAGGCCATGACGATGCGCATGCGCATGATAGCGCGCCAGCACCAGCACCAGAACCGGTGCAAGGGGAGCATTGAGACATGCCGCAGGGTGCACTTGCAATTGGACTGGGGCATTATCTGTTCGTGGCGGCGGCCCTGCTCGTGCTCGGCGTGTTCGGCATCTTCCTGAACCGCAAGAACGTCATCGTCATCCTGATGTCGATCGAATTGATCCTGCTCGCGGTGAACCTGAACCTGGTGGCGTTCTCCTCCGCGCTGAACGACCTTGCCGGCCAGATACTGGCGATGTTCGTCCTAACCGTGGCCGCCGCGGAAGCAGCCATCGGCCTTGCCATCGTCGTCGTCTATTTCCGCAATCGCGGCTCGATCGAGGTCGAGGACGTGAACCTCATGAAGGGCTGAGATGCTGTTCGCGATCGCCGTCTTTGCCCCGCTGCTGGGCGCGCTGGCCTGTGGATTCGGCCGCAGCCTGGGGGACCGCGCCGGCCAGATACTCACCATAGCACTGATGCTGCTGGCGTCGGTATGCGGCGTGGCCTGCTGGTGGCAGCACATCTTTGGTGGCGTCGGCAACAGCACCATAGTCGTCGCCGACTGGATAGAGTCCGGCAGCTTCCATCTCGATTGGGCGCTGCGGTATGATTCGCTGTCCACCACGATGGTCGCGATGGTGACGTGCGTGGCCACGCTGATACACATCTACAGCATCGGCTACATGGCGCACGAGCACAGCACGACGACGCGCTTCTTCGCCTATCTGTCGCTGTTCACCTTCGCGATGCTCATGCTGGTGACGGCGGACAATCTGGTGCAGCTGTTCTTCGGCTGGGAAGGTGTAGGCCTGGCGAGCTACCTGCTCATCGGCTACTGGTATGACCGACCGGCCGCGGCGCGCGCCGCCATCAAGGCGATGGTCGTCAACCGCGTGGGAGACCTCAGTTTCGCTGTGGGCATCGCGCTGGTGTTCACCAAATTCGGCGCGGTGGACTTCACCACCATCTTCGCCGCCATTCCTGTACACGCAGCCGACACTTACCACTTCCTGGGCGCGGAACCCCGCAGCTATGAGGTGATCGGCTTCCTGCTGTTCATCGGCGCTATGGGTAAGTCCGCGCAGATCCTGCTGCACACCTGGCTACCGGATGCGATGGAAGGCCCCACGCCTGTCTCGGCACTGATCCATGCTGCCACGATGGTGACGGCCGGCGTGTTCCTGATGAGCCGCATGTCGCCGCTGCTGGAATACGCACCTGACGCGCTGACCTTTGTCACCTTCATCGGCGCCACCACTTGCCTGTTCGCCGCAACCATTGGCTGCGTGCAGAACGACATCAAGCGCGTGATCGCGTATTCCACCTGCTCGCAGCTCGGCTACATGTTCATGGCCGCCGGCGTGGGCGCCTACCAGGCCAGCATGTTCCACCTTGTCACCCACGCGTTCTTCAAGGCGTTGCTGTTCCTGTGCGCAGGTTCAGTGATACATGCGATGAGCGACGAGCAGGACATGCGGCGCATGGGCGGTATCTGGCGCAAGATACCGTGGACTTACGGATGCATGTGGCTCGGCAGCCTCGCCCTCGGCGGCATACCGTATTTCGCCGGCTACTGGTCCAAGGACGCCATCCTCGAAGCGACGTTCGCCGCGAACTCCGCCGTTGGCATGTACGGGTTCGTCTGCGGGACACTGGCCGCCTTTCTCACCGCCTTCTACTCCGGCCGCCTGCTGTTCATGACGTTTCACGGCAAGCCGCGCGCAGACGCGCATGTCATGGGGCACGTGCACGAAAGCCCGTGGTCCATGCGCGGGCCGCTGGTGGTGCTCTCTTTCGGTGCGGTGTTCGCCGGCTGGCTGCTGCATGCCATCTTCATCGGCGACCACAACGCCGCCTACTGGAACGGCGCCATCTTTCACGGCCCGAACAACCACGTGCTGCAGCAAGTGGAGCGCACGCCATTGCTGATCGGCCTGCTGCCCACCGCCACCGGCGTGCTCGGCTTCGCACTGGCCTACGTATTCTACATCCTGCGCCCCGCGTTGCCGGTGCGCCTGGCCGCACTATTCCCGCGGGTCTATCTCTTCCTGCTCAACAAATGGTATTTCGACGAACTCTACGACGCCCTCTTCGTGCGTCCCGCCCTGTGGCTGGCGCGCTTCCTGTGGAAAGTGGGCGATGCGGAGATCATCGACGGCGTGCCGAACGGCCTGGCCAGCATGGCGGAAGGCGGCTCTGTGCAGGTGGTGCGTATCCAGACAGGATCGATCGCGGTGTATGCGTTCACCATGCTGATCGGGCTCGTCTGCATGGTCACGTTCTTTGTCCTGGTGCGATAACGTGCAAGGCAAGGCATCCCCTCCGCATCCGCACCAGCTGGCTCCCTCAAGACAAACACGCGCACCTGCAGCGTCGGGGAAGCAAAAGTTTTTTGGTTATTTTTTTCAAAAAAGAACTGCTTGCCTTCCTTACTTCGAGAGCCCCGCCAAGTGACCGAAGCAAACGCCGCGGGCTTCCCCGTACTCTCCCTGATCACCTTCCTCCCCCTGCTGGGCGTCGTCATCCTGATGACCCTGCGCGGCGACGACGCCGCTACCGCGCAGAACGCGCGCTGGACCGCATTGTGGACCAGCCTGATCGTGTTCCTTATATCGCTGGTGTTGTGGACGCGCTTCGACCTGCACGAGGCGGGCTACCAGTTCCAGGAGAGTGCCAGCTGGCTACCCGCCTACGGTATAGGCTACCGGATGGGCGTGGACGGCATTTCCGTGCTGTTCGTGCTGCTCTCCACGGCGCTTACGCCGATCTGCATCCTTGCGAGCTGGGACAGCGTGCGCGCGCGCGTGCGGGAATACATGGCCGCCTTCCTCATACTAGAGACGATGATGGTCGGCATGTTTTCGGCCAGCGACTTCCTGCTGTTCTATTTTTTCTTCGAGGGCGTGCTGATCCCGATGTTCCTCATCATCGGCGTCTGGGGCGGGCCGCGGCGGGTTTACGCCAGCTTCAAGTTCTTCC